>SLGU01000366.1 GCA_007136525.1 Desulfobacteraceae bacterium
CGGTGGATTACCACCAGAACATGACGGTCGTCGGCATCGTCCAAATTGGCAAACACAAGGAAATCGTGGCCATAGGTTCCTACGGAACCGCAGAAGATGACGTGGCCGAGGTGGCTTTCGTGGTCAAGGAAGAGTACCAGAATATGGGCCTTGGCACCTATCTGCTGAAAATGCTTGAAAAAATTGCCCGGGAAAACAAGTACAACGCCTTTACTGCGGCTGTTTTGAATGAAAACAATGCCATGATCCGCGTGTTTGAAAAATGCTATCCAAATGCCACCATCAAACGCGGGTACAGCGGCGATGTGGAAATTTTCATGCCGTTCGACAGCGATGGAACAAACAGCCAGGGGAAATAAATGGAAAATTTTCCGCGTCCGGCCTCAATGGTCGAGGCCGAAGAACTGAAAGACAGGCAGCGCTTTCTCATGGGCAATCCGCCCTTTCAATTCCTTCCCAGGACTGAAATCGAAATCGTTGCCGCAAACCTTACAGAAGAAAAATATGTTCCCGGCATTATTGTCTTTGCCCAGGAAGAAACGATCATCACCCATATCCTGGTTGTTAAAAGCGGCAGCCTCGAACGAATAATCGAACACGGCGGAAAACAGAGCGTTAAGGAGATTCTGGATGCGGGAAGGACCTACGGTGGCATTTCTCTTTTGTTCAACAACGGCATCTCCACGAGCACACTGAGATGCATGACCGAAGTGTCCGTGTACCGCCTGGACCGGGAAAACTTTTTCCGGCTTTGCATCAAATCCTCGGCATTTGCCCGATTCTTTTCATCATCCTACGATGTTGAAAGCCGGCCCGCCCCCTCCCACGCATTCAAGGAACTGCCGGGGCTCAGCGCGTACGATCTGCAATCGTCTTTTTTATCCAAAACAGTGAGGGAAATGGCGCAAACGTTTCCCTCCTGCACCGCTTCGACAAGCATCCGGGAGGCCGCAAGCCTGCTGACGGCCTCCCGGCGAAGCGCCATACTCGTCACAGATGACAACTTTCAGCCCAAAGGGCTGATCACCGATTATGACCTGCGCAAAAAAGTGATCGTGGACGGACGCGACCCGAACAGTGCTGCCGGCGAGATCATGGCCGCACCCCTGCTCACCATCGATGCCGAAGCCCAGGTGTTTGAGGCGGTGCTGACCATGATGCGCAACCAGGTTAAGCACCTTGCGGTCCGGGACAACGGCACTGTAGGCAGCGTGATCACCGAAAGGGACATATTCCTCGCCCAGACGCTTTCACCGGTTTTCCTGGTACAGGAAATGAACACCGCACAGGGACTTGAAGGGCTGAAAGCCTGCTACGCCAAGGTGCCGCTGCTCATCGGCAAGCTGATTGAAAGCGGTGCCCGCTCCACCCACCTGAACTCCATCATTACCGCCATTACCGATGAAATGCTGGTCCGCGTCATTGATATGGCCATAGAGAGCGTTGGTCCGCCGCCGGTCAAATTTGCCTTTCTCCTTTTCGGCAGTGAAGGGCGCAGGGAGCAGACGCTGAAAACGGACCAGGACAATGCCATTGTTTTTGAAGACGTGCCCGATAGTGACGATGAACATGTCAGGCGCTATTTCCTCGACCTGGGAACCCGGGTATGCGACTGGCTGAACGATGTCGGCCAGGCCCACTGTGAGCATGACATCATGGCCAAGAACCCCACATGGTGCCAACCCCTTTCCCAATGGAAGAAATATCACCGCAAGTGGATCGAAAGCGATGATCCGGAACGCCTTCTCAATGCCGGTATTTTTTTCGATTTCCGCCTGGGATACGGCGACGATCAATTGGTAAAGGACCTACACGCCTCCCTTTTCACTCGCCTGAAAGAATATCCGGGTTTTTTGAGGCACATGGCGCAGAATATCATGAACCTGCAGCCGCCTCTGAGCTTTTTCGGCAATTTTGTCCTGGAGGAAAAAGGGGAACGAAAGGGCGGGCTCGACATCAAGATGGCCATGCGGCTTGTTGTCGATTTCTCCAGAATTTACGCCCTTGGGGGCGAAATCACGGAAACAAACACCATCAAACGCCTTGATGCGGCATTTAACAGAGGGACGGTCGACAAAGAAACGCTGGAGAACCTTGCCCATGCCTATGAATACCTGATGCACCAGCGACTCAAGCACCAGGTGACGATGATGAGCAGTAAAGGCACACCGCCGGATAACTACCTGCAGCCCGGAAAGCTCACCCACATCGAGCGGCAGACGCTCAAGGAGGCGTTCAAGCACATCCGAACGGCACAGGGGAAGCTGCGCCTCGATTTTTTCCTTCACTTCCCCTGATTGACCATTGATGGACTCGTAAAAAGTCGAGATCAGACGACTTCGTCAAAAACCCGGTATGCACCTTCTGACCCATTCAGGAAGGGGGAATCTGCGTTTTTCTCTTGCATTTTCCATATTATCGCAGGCAGCATGGCTTTCGGGCATGGTATAAGGCCGAACCGAATCGATATTCGTTTCAATCGCCTGGACAAAGGCCCGGATCACATCCGGGTCGAACTTGGTTCCCGCCTCCAGCTGCAACAGGTTGAGCGCCTTGGGAATGCTCACATTTTCCTTTTTGGGCCGGTCCGAGGTCATGGCATCAAAAGCGTCGCTCACGGCGATAATCCTTGCCCCCAGGGGAATCGCCTCACCCATCAAACCCTCCGGGTAACCACTGCCGTCATACCGTTCATGGTGATAGAGAATGATAGGCGCCACTTCATTGAGCAGGGACAGGCGGCCGATGATTTTGGCACCGATCACCGGGTGTTTTTTTATGGTTTCAAAATCCCCGGGGGACAGGTGCCCCAGATTTCCGAGAATATTGTCCTGCATGGCGATTTTGCCGATATCGTGCAGCAGTCCGCCCCTGAAAACCTCTTCGGCCTCCCGCTCCGAAAGCCCCATCTGCTGCGCCGCCATTTTACCGTAGTTCCCCACATTTAACGAATGCCCGTGGGTGCATGCATCCTTGGCTTCCAGTGCCAGCACAAGCCCCTCGATAATCTCCCTGAAGGCCTTCAGCATGCGCTCGTCGTAACGAAACGCCTTGTGCAGTGCGATTGCACCCTGCCTGCCCGAATCCCGGACGAAATTGACCTCGCTTTTGAGCATTTTACGGGGCTTGCTGAAATACACGGCCAATACACCCCGGTACTGATCCACAATATGAAACGGAACACCCAGGATGGATATGACCATCTGCTTTCCCAACCCGGTGGTGCTCGGAATGCGCGGGTCATTGCGTACGTCTTCGAAAAACACCTCTTTTTCATCTTCAAAGCGGAACACTTCCTTCAGTATGTCATAACTGATGTGGGAAAGGGTGTTCATCTGGAAGCCGCTGGTAACCTTCATGTACACCTGCTGCTGGTCGGTGTCCACGATCCAGTAAATGGCCCCCCGGGCTTCCATGACTTCCCGGATCGTGGAAACAATGGTTTCCAGTATGTCGTTTACTGCATCCCCTTCGTGTATGGCGGTGGAGATTTTTCTGAAGGATTCCAGGTAGCGGGTATGCTGTATGGCGTTCTTGATGGCAATGGCGCTTTGCTGGGCCATGTAATACAGAAGCTGGTGGTCTTCTTCTTTGAGGTCAAGCATACTGTCGAAATAAATCCTGAGAACCATTCGCATGGTCCCCGTTACCTGGAAGGGCACGCCTATGATCGATACGATCCCTTCGGCAACGGCCGCATCCGGATACTGAACACGGGGATCATTTGCCACGTCGTTGATCACCACCAGCTGATCTTCGAAAATCTCGGAATGGCCGGCATCGGCAATGACGGTTCCTTTTTCGAGATATTGGCGGCTGAGGCCCGTGGCGGCCATCAGTTCGAGTTCATTGCCGGACGGCCCCAGCACTCGTAGCACACTGCCCCTGGCTTTAAAAACTTCGGTCACGGTATTGACCATGACCTGGAGGCCTTCACTCAGATCAGCGCTTTCATGCAGCGCACGGCTTGTGCGCGTAATCACTTCAAAAAAATATTCAAACCGGGCTTTTTCAGCCATGGATGGTTCCTCTTGCATGGCAGCAATGCTACCATCTCTATTAGCTGGTTCCTGTAACATCAAAAATGACGACTTCGTAAAAAGACCAATATCTGCGTTATGCTCAATTTCTCAGAATTTAACGTACGCTAAGCACCCTGTATTCTTCGAAATTTCGCAAGCCTTGATTTTGGGCTTTTTACAAAGGCGTCTGATCTCGACTTTTTACGAGTGCATCAAAAATCACTGGCGCGAAAAATGAACGCCCAGTACATCCGTCAGTTTGGATTTGGTTGTTTCGAAATCGAAATCGGGATCGGGATCGAAATCGATTTTCTCAAATCCTGAAACCACGGCGCCCTCCTTTTGAAAAACGGCGGTCATCAAACCTATCATGCCCGAGTGTCACTTTACGCCTTCGATTTGGATACCGATTTCGATTTTTATTTATCCTATAACCAGAGATAAAGCATCGACCCAACGACCACGATACAGACGGTCATGGCAGCCACCATTCTATACATCGAAAGCCGGGAAGCACATTTTACAGCGAAAAAAATCACCAGTAATCCGTAAATCGACGTCAGTGAGAGCAGGGCAAACAACCCGTGTCCGCTGAAACCGGCCTGGATGGATGACAGAACCGGTGCAAGGGGCCACAATCCAATGAAGGCAATCCCCATGTTAAAATACACCGGAAGAAACGCCACCCCGCCGCCGGCACCCCTTGTAAACACCCAGAGAAACAAAGCAGCGCCTGCATGCATCAGAAATGCCACCCCGATCCCGGCCGTCACAAAAATCAGTTTTCCTGCAAAACCAAATTCCGGAGACCAGAGCATGCCACTGACGTACAAAGAAAAAACAGCATGAATCAAGCCGAATCCGAGGACATTGATCATGCAATATCGCACGCCCTTCCCGCTTGTCATAATGTCCGTGTAAACCGCTTCATCAAACTGCAGAACAGACTTCATGGCATCAAAATAATTCATTGCACTCCCCTGAATATGTTGCCCGTGCTGTAATCCTTGGCCCCATGGGCGCCCTGACCGCGAAGGGCGCGTCAATTCACACTCAATATAATCATCATATCTGTTTTATCGATCCCGAGTCCCTTTTTAAAGTCTTTTCCAAGGCAATCACCGAAATACGGCCAGTTTAGCGCAAAAAGAGGCAGGTGAAAAGCAACACTCTCCCCTGCCTCTTTTTTTCGCGTACCGGATTGATCCGACCTATTCTACCAGGGCTGCAATCCCCAGATGAATATGGCCACGCAGATTATTATTACGCCGATGGGCATGATTGAACCATTGTAGCGGGCTTCATCATAATCCGATCCCCAGCCGTGGATGCGGTCGATCATTTTCTTGGTCTCCAGATCCACAGGGGTGATCCCCATCTTGTTAAAGAGCAGCGACAGGACAATAATCGACGCATATCCCAGCGGTACGGTGACCATGGACCCTGACATGCCCAGGGCGGCCACGAGACCGCTTCCCACGACGATATTGCCCAGCACGTGGGGCGAAATAACAATGTAAATGCCGCCGCAGACAATGGAACTGATCATCACCGCCGCCTTGTTGGCCTGTTTCCACCATACACCAAGCAGAATGGGCGGTGCGACCGCCGTTGCCAGAAGGCCGAACGCCCAGAGAATGCTGGTAACAAGGAAGGCCGGCGGATTGAAAGCCAGGAGGATGGCGGCAATCCCGCCGAGACCGAGGGCTGCATATCCATAGGTCATTTTCTGCTTGCTTTCCATTTTCGGGCGGATAATGCCCAGAAAGTCGCTTCCGATAAGCCCGGATATGGCCATGAGGTTTCCGCCGATGGTGGAAAGACCCGCAGCAACCGCCCCGCCGATGACGAATGCGGCCACGATGGCCGGGTTATAGTAAACATTGAGTGCGAATATGGTC
>SLGU01000315.1 GCA_007136525.1 Desulfobacteraceae bacterium
CACCGGTATGGGCATGGGTATTTAAAACACCGAGTCCTGAAGGGACGACATTCAACATATGTCGTCCCTTCAGGACTCCAAACAACCATTGATATGACCATTCCCGGTGGTTGAAACCACCGGCTATATTATATATCCCCTCCGGGGATGACCGGGGTCACCGGCAAAGGCAATAAACACCCAAATGCCAGAGACAGACTGGAAGTCTGTCCCCTGGAGAGTCTGCATATTCGACCCCGATACAGATCCCGAAAGGCTGAAAAACTTCCGGTAGAAATTGCCCTTATAAAAATGATCAATTTCAACCGGGTGGTGCCGGGTGGTGCCCGCAGCAACAATTGCAGGGGGTTGCTGATAGATCCTGGCGAAGCGCGGACAAGCGCCCTGTGGCTTTGCCGTTTATCACAGGGCGCGTTTGCGTGAGCCATGGAGATATCAGCGTTCTTCTGCAGTTGCAAGGGCAATACCCGGTGCCGCCCGGGGGAAATTGTCCTTCAATAAAATGGCAGGCAGCAGTTTCGACCCGGGAGACAGACTGGAAGTCTGTCCCCTGGGGGTTCTGCGAATTCGGCCCCGATACCGACCCCGATACCGACCCCGAGAGACTGAACCAAAACCCAAATTTTGCGATGGGTTCTTTACAGGATTTGATATGGGGTCGAATGGTGATGAACCTACCGGCCCGAAACCAGTCCTTGTATCTATATTCACTTACATGATATAATTTTGGTTTTATATGAATACATATCAAAATCCGGCGCGTTTCAAAAACACAGGTTCACATATAATCCAACAGCAACGGAGAAATCAATTTTATGCATCCGACAGACCCGAATAATCCCGATGTTGAAACCGGCAGCCGCATAGGCGGTTACGTGGTTGAAAAAATTATTGAGCTGCCTGAAATTGCAGCCTTTTACTATGAATTGACGCACAAAGCCACCGGCGCTCACCATATCCATATCAGCCGGCCGGATACCGAAAACGCATTTGCCGTGACGCTTAAGACCGTCCCCCGCGATTCAACCGGGGTCGCCCATATCCTCGAGCACACCGCCCTCTGCGGATCAGCGAAATACCCGGTTAAAGACCCTTTCTTTTCAATGATGAAACGAAGCCTGAACACCTTCATGAACGCCCTTACCGCATCCGACTGGACCATGTACCCGTTTGCCACCCAGAACCGGAAGGATTACTACAACCTCATGTCCGTATACCTGGATTCTGTTTTTTATCCAAGGCTGGATCGGTTGAGTTTCATGCAGGAAGGGCACCGCCTGGAAGTCGAGCCGGCCGAAGATTCGCCGGACGGGTTCCGGCTGGCTTTTAAAGGGGTTGTCTACAACGAAATGAAGGGTGCCATGTCATCCCCGGACCAGGTCATGGGCCGCTCCATTCTGAACGCGCTTTATCCGGACACCACCTACAGCTACAATTCAGGGGGGAAACCCGAGGATATACCCAAGCTGACCCATGAGGGCCTCATTGAATTTCACCAGCACCATTACCACCCCAGCAATGCTTTTTTTTATACATACGGAGACTTCCCCCTCATAGAAAATCTCGGGTTCATCGAAAAGACCATTTTAACCGATTACACCGGCATGACCCCGGATACAGAGGTGGCCTCCCAGCCCCGCTGGGAACATCCCAGGACCGCCACTTATTATTATGCAGCAGACCCGGCCGACGACCTTAAAACTAAAAGCCAGGTGTGTGTCGCCTGGCTTGGGCCCGACGTCCGGGACGCTTTTGAAGTGCTCGCAATGACGGTCATTGAACAGGTGCTGATGGGCAATTCCGGCTCCCCCTTGAGAAAAGCGTTGATCGATTCCGGGCTTGGAAGCACCTTAAGCGATGGATCCGGATATGATTCCGAGAACAAAGACACAATGTTTGCCTGCGGACTCAAAGATACCGCGGAAGACTCGGCGGAAGCGGTAGAAAAAATCATTTTCGACGTACTGAGCGAACTGGCAGGCAAAGGCATCGACCGCAGACTGATTGAAACAGCCCTGCACCAGATTGAATTTCACCGCAAGGAAGTGTCCAATGTTCCTTTTCCCTATGGCCTGAAGCTGCTTCTGAGATTCTGCGGGGACTGGATTCATCACGGCGACCCGGCAACCACCCTTCAGTTTGAATCGCTTCTGGATCGCTTTCACAGGGAACTTGATGCCGGAGGGCTCCTTGAAAGCCGGATCAGCCGGTACCTTTTGAACAACCCCCACCGGGTGCGGATTACCCTGAAACCGGATCCGACCTTGGGGCCGAAACAAAACGAACGTGAACGGGCAGAACTTGAACAGCGCCGGGAAGGACTCTCTGAGACGCATATCCAAACAATAATCGGGGACGCCGAAAAGCTGGCGCTGCGTCAGGATGAACAGGAAGACCTTTCCTGCCTGCCAACACTTTCGCTTGAGGATATTTCTCCCGATATTAACACCGTATCCGAAAGCAGGGTTATCGCGGATAACGCAATCTTCTGCTACGAACAGCCGACTTCCGGTATTTTTTACTACAGTTCGGTATTGGGGCTCAAACCCTTACCGGTCGACCTGCTGCCGATGGTTCCGCTTTTCTGCCACGCATTCACCCGCATGGGCTCCAGGGATATGGACTACGTCGAACTGGCAAGACGGATTGACCAGTTCACCGGCGGCATGGGGGTGACCGTCTCGGCGGGCAGCAGTTTCCATGGAAATGAGGACGCCTGCATACCCATGGTAACGCTTTTCGGCAAAGCACTGTCCAGAAATACCGGCAACATGCTTGACATTGTGGAAAACCTGTTGTGTGAGCCGGATTTTTCAGACCTTAAGCGGCTCAAAACCCTTTTGCTGGAGGTGCGTTCGGACATGGAATCATCCGTGGTTCACAACGGCCACCGCCTGGCCATATCCCTTGCCGCCAGGAATTTCTCAAGTGCCAGCGCCCTCAATGAAACATGGCACGGTATTCACCAGTTGCGGTTCATCAAGGAGATCACGGAAGACCTTTCGGAGGAAAAGCTTAAGGCCGTCTCACTGGACCTGAACCGCGTGGCAGGCTTTCTTTTCAAGAAAAACAATATCAAAACCGCACTGACCGGCGAAACACCGGATATTGACACGGCGTCCACGATGGTTCAAGCCACATACAACCGCCTTGAATACGATCCGAATGCGGGATTTGCCCCCCCCCCGTATCCGCCGGAACCTGCCCTCCCCTATGAAGGATGGGCCACATCGACCGCTGTATCTTTCGTTGCGCAGGCGATACAGACCAATAGACTGAACCACGAAGATGCGCCTGTGCTGGCAGTGTTGAGCAAGCTGCTGAAATCCATGTACCTGCACCGGGAGATCAGGGAAAAAGGCGGGGCATACGGCGGCTTTTCCATTTACCAGCTTGAAAACGGTTTGTTTTATTTCGGATCCTACAGGGACCCCCATATCGAAAACACGCTTTGGGTCTATGATGCGGTTCATGAATTCATTGAGAGCGGGCATTACAGCGAAGTCGATATAAAGGAAGCGATCCTGCAGGTATGCTCGGACATCGACCACCCGGATCCGCCACAAAACGCCGCACGAAAACATTTTTACCGCAAGCTGATCGGCCTGACCGATGACATGCGCCGGAACTTCAAGGAGAAGCTGCTCACCGTTGACATAGCGCACATAAAACGGGTCGGGCGCCTGTATTTTTCACAAAAAGAAGCCCCTGCAGGCGTTGCGGTCATATCGAGCGAGGAAATGCTCAACGCCGCCAATGAAAACCTGGGTGGAAGAATGAAGATATACCGGATTTAAAACAAGACTTTTAAAGCTGCTTCAAAACCCATGATAAGGTTTAATAATCGAAATCGAAATCGGGATCGGGATCGGGATCGAAATCGGGATCGAAATCGAAATCCAAAAGCGCAAGGTCTCGTTGGACCGCATGGCAGCGATGCCCGGTCGATTGGATGGGCTGTTGTGGGAATAAAGACGCCAAGACAGGTTCTACTCGTCCGACAGGACTGACAGAAGCGTATGCTTTGTCTCCTCGGAAAGGCTGCCGCCTTCGGTTGCGATTTCAACCGTGTATTTTCCGAGTGTTTGATAAAGCGGGAGCATTTGCGGAGCGTCCCGGCCTATTGCCTCAACATGAGCCCTGACGATGGCCGTATCCCCGCGCACAATGGGGCCTGTGAGCGCACCCACTGGCCCGGAGCGCTCGATGTTTCCGAGAGTCCCCATGATCAGGGGTTTTAAAACCGCAAACCGCCGGTGTTCCGCCACGCCGCTTTCACCAAGCAGGTCCATAGCGAATTTCATGAGCGTGACCAGGTAGTTCGAGGCTGCGACGGCCGAAGCATGGTAGAGCATCTTGCCGGTGGTGTCGATTTCGAAAGGCACGGCGCCGAGGTCTGTTGCGATCCGCCACCCTGTTTCAACGGCCTCACGGTCCCCCTCGATTCCCATCATGATGCCTTCAAAGGGATTGTTTACGGCATCGCCCGCACCAAAACTCTGCAGGGGATGAATGCTGCCCGTTTGAACCCCCCTGTTTTTGAATGCACTCAGCTCGGTCGATGAAAGAGCGCCGCTGCAGTGAAACACCATGGCGCCCGGTTTCATTCCACCCCGATCAGCCATTTCCGATGCTGTTTGCCCGATCACGCCATCCGGCGTTGAAATCAGTATAATGTCGGCATCCCCGATTACCGCCCAGGGGCGCTCTGAGACCTGATCGCCCTGATATCCGGCTATATCCGCGGCCTGCCGGGCTGACGTCAAACGCCTGCTGGCAAAACCCGACGAGACATACCCGGCTGATGAAAGCTGCTTTGCAAAGGTTTTTCCGGCCCGCCCGCAACCAATGATGGCATACGTTTGTTTCATTTTGATCCGTGCCCGTCGATTCAGTGGGTTTATTCAACCTTGCCGTCGGCTTCAAAAGTGATGATAATATCTGCGACCGTTGCGCCCCTTCCCTTTTCGTGAACCAAAAGGGGATTAATATCAAGCTCCTTGATCTGGGGGTTGTCCATGACCATTTTGGACAAGCTCACCAGTAATTTTTCGAGCTTTTCAAGGTCTGTCTCGGGCTTTCCCCTGAAACCGGTCAGTATCTCAAACCCCTTGATGCCCGTTATCATACGGCGGGCATTGTTCCGCCCGATGGGCGCCAGCCGGAAAGTAACGTTTTTGAACAACTCCACGTAAATGCCGCCAAGGCCGAACATGAGCAGATGACCGAAGTCGGGGTCCTTGCTGACGCCCAGGATCACTTCCTGGCCGGGAGGCGCCATTTTCTGCACCAGAACCCCGTCGATTTGCGCATCCGGGTCGTAAGCAGCGGCATTTTTCATGATTTCTGCAAAGGATTTTTCAACAACTTCCGGGTTTTTAAGATTCAATGCCACGCCACCGGCATCGGATTTGTGAAGTATCTGGGGGGATGCGATTTTCATAACCACGGGATAGCCGATCCGGTCGGCTATATTTACAGCATCGGCAGCTGATTGGGCGATTTCCATGGGAGGCAGGTCAAAACCGTAGCATTTCAGGAGTTCGGCGCCGTCATACTCACCCAGGACCGTTTTTCCGTCTTTCAGGCATTGCGCCACAATGGCGGCCGCCCTTTCCTTCTCAAACGTCATCTCATACTGGGGGAGGATCTTCCGGGTCAGCCACTTGGTGGCCTCATACAGTTTTCCCATTGCTTTGGCGGCATTTTCCGGAAACGAATAGACCGGGACATGGTTCTCATGAAGATGCTTCACACCCGCTGATACGTCCACCACGCCCATGAAACAGCAGACAATGGGTTTGGTTGTTTCCCGGTAAATAGATACAATGGCCTCTGCCGTACCGATGGCGTCGGTCATGGACTGGGGGGTCAGGATCATGAGCACGCAGTCGACCCCCTCATCCTTGATCACCGCTTCCAG
>SLGU01000106.1 GCA_007136525.1 Desulfobacteraceae bacterium
AATACCCGCAGGCCCTCGCGGGCCGTCCAGGATATGGCCCGCGATCTTTCGCTGCATCAGCTTTTCCGCCATCTCTTCCAGGGCCGCGCGCCCGCCCTTGGAGGAAGACCCCCTGACAATATCCCATCCGGTGCGGGTGGCAATCCCGGCAATGATTTCACCGTCGCCGCTCCTGGAGATCATGAGCGGCGGACGGTATGAACTGTAGGTCTTGAAATGCCGGATCGCTGAAAAAAACTGTTGGTGCCAGCAGCATATCACCACGGCCTGGCCGTTTTTTACCGGGTCCATCCAGGCTTTTTCGTTTTCAACCGTCAGCCGGAATGTCCAGGCATAGAGGCGCACCAGTCGGTACAAAAACGCGATAAAGGCGGCGGAGCCAAGGATTCGCCGCATTCTTCTTGCCATGGGTGTGTGTCCTTTTTATCGGGAGAATTGCGGCGCTTTGGCGCCGGAAAAATAAACTTGTCCCCTTTTTTACGGGCGTCGGTCAAACCAGGGCCTGGCCCTTTCCAACTGGCCGGCCAGACGAAACAGGGTGGCCTCCCCGCCGGAGGGACCGGCAAAATGAACGCCGATAGGCAGGTTGTCCGCATTCCAGTAAAGGGGGACGGACATGGCCGGAAGCCCGCAGAGATTGGCCATCTGGGTAAACGGCATCTTTGAGAGGCTTTTTTCCGCCATCTGGTCCACGATGCCCGACATTTTGAGCAACCCGCCGAGGCGAAGCGTGTTGACCACCTTGATGGCGACCGCCTCTGCAGCGCTCGGTTTCAACTCGCCGATGCGCGGCGGCGGGGTCGCAATGGTGGGGGTCAGGTAGAGGTCGTACTGCCCGAAAAACCCACCCATTTTCCGCGCCGCGCGATCCCAGGCCCGCAGCGCCTCGACAAAATAAGCCGCTGAAAAACTCCTGCCAAGCATTGCCAAGGTCCACGTCAAAGGCTCGACATCGGCAGGGGAAGCCTTGCGCCCCAATACCTTTTCCATCTCACGGATATCCGCGCCCACCTCGCCGAAATACATGGTAATATAGCTTTTGGCCAGCGCCATGCCGTCGATATCGGGTTCGGCGTTTTCCACGTGATGCCCCAGGTCTTCCAAAAGACGGGCCGCGTCTTCCACGGCGGCCACGCAATCGTCGTGAACCGGGGTACCGATGGGTGAGCGGTTGCTGAAGGCGATTTTAAGGGTACCCGGTTCGCGCTGAACCTCATCCAGAAATGGGCGTTCCGGCGGCCGGATAATGTAGGGCGCACCCGCATCGCCACCATGGGTGGCGTCCAACATGGCCGCACTGTCCCTGACCGAACGGGATACAATATGCTCCTGAACCGCGTCCTGCCAGATGCGGCCGTGATCGGGCCCCGTTGGGTTTCGCCCGCGGGAGGGTTTGATGCCGAAAAGACCGCAGCAGGATGCGGGAATGCGTATGGAACCGCCGCCGTCCCCGGCGGACGCCATGGGCACCATGCCCGCGGCAACCGCCGCCCCGGACCCGCCGCTGGAGCCGCCCGGGGTGTGCGCCGGGTTCCAGGGGTTCCTGCAGGGGCCGAACACTTCAGGCTCCGTCACCCCGGTCAGGCCGAACTCGGGCACGTTGGTTTTCCCGAGGATCACGACACCGCTGTTCTTGAACCGCCTCACCAGTTCGCTGTCATGGGCGGCCGGGATGTTTTTCAGCACCCGGTTGCCGTAGGAAGTCGGCACGCCGGCATACGCGGCCAGAAGGTCCTTGATGAGAAACGGCACCCCGGTAAACGGCCCTTCCGGCAGCTCCCCGGCAGCAGTTTTTTTCCCCTGCTCATTCATGCGGACAACCACGGCGTTGAGCTTCGGGTTGAGGCGCTCGATCCTGTCTGCGGCTTCCTGAAAAAGCGCTGTGGGACTCACTTTTTTCGTCCTTACCAGCTCGGCCAGCCCCATTGCATCATAGCGTTCGTATTCGGCAAACTCTCCCATGACACCCTCCTCCTGCCCCCGGATTAAAACCACTGCGGATTGGATCCGCCGCCCCCTGTCATGCAACAGAAAACGCCTGGATGTTGCGCTTTTGCGAAGCCGTTTGACGGCAATTTTTACACGTCCACCAAAAAAAGCCCATTACTGTTTTTTATCCGCCAGTGCGGCATGCGCTGCCGCCAACCGGGCAATGGGGACCCGGAAAGGGGAGCACGATACGTAATTGAGCCCCAGCTGGTGGCACAGGTGGATCGATTTGGGATCCCCGCCGTGCTCGCCGCAGATGCCGCACTCGAGGTCGGGATTCACGCTGCGCCCCTTTGCCACGGCAATTTTCATCAATTGCCCGACGCCCTCTTCGTCAATAGTTGCAAAGGGGTTAAACGGCAGTATCCCGGTTTCCAGGTACTCCACCAGGAAGCCGGCCTCGGCGTCATCACGGGAAATGCCGAAAGTGGTCTGGGTCAGATCATTGGTCCCGAAAGAGAAAAACTCGGCTTTTTCTGCGATCTGGTCCGCTGTAAGGGCCGCCCGCGGAAGTTCGATCATGGTGCCGAACTTGTATTCTATTTTGGTATTCTGCTCATACATGACTTTTTGCGCTTCTGCCTCCAGGCGCTCCCGCTGGACCTTGAGCTCATTGACGTGGCAGGTCAGGGGAATCATCACTTCCGGAAACACTTTGATCCCTTCCTTGGCCACCTCGCAGGCCGCCTCGAAAATAGCCCGCACCTGCATCGCGGTCAGCGCCGGGATGCGGATGCCCAGGCGGACGCCACGAAGTCCCAGCATGGGGTTGGCCTCGTGGAGGCTTTCAGCCCGGTGCAGAAGCTGCTCATTTTCACGGATCTCCCGGAGAATGTCATCGATTTCCGCCATGTTGGCGGCATGCATCAGGCGGATTTTCAGATCGGCCAACTCATGGATCAGGTCGAACGAATTCGGCAGAAACTCGTGCAGGGGCGGGTCGATCAGCCGGATGATCACCGGCAGGCCATCCATTTCCCGGAACAGGCCGGCGAAGTCCTCCTTCTGAAAGGGAAGCAGGGCATCCAGGGCTTCTTTCTGCTCCACGGGACGGTCCGTCATGATCATTTTCTGAACAATGGGAAGGCGTTCGGATTCGAAAAACATATGCTCGGTGCGGCACAGGCCGATGCCTTGGGCACCGTATTCACGGGCACGCCGGGCGTCCCTCGGGTAATCGGCGTTGGTCCAGACACCCAGGCGCCGGAAGCTGTCGGCCCACTCCAGCAGCTTGATGAGCCAGGTGTCCTTGATATCGGGGATCATGGTGTCAATCTTGCCCGTGTAAACGTCCCCGCTGGTACCGTCAATGGAGAGCCAGTCGCCTTCATTGACGATTTTGTCCCCCACTGTCATTTTCCGCTTGTTGATCTCAATGTTCAAACCGGAAGCACCGACCACGGCCGGTTTTCCAAATTGCCGGGCCACCAGCGCGGCGTGGCTGGTGCGGCCGCCCCGGCTGGTCAGGATGCCTTCGGCCGCCAGCATGCCATGGACGTCGTCCGGCTTGGTCTCCGGGCGGACCATGATCACCTTCTTGGACTCCTTCTTTACCCAATGCACCGCTATATCCGCATCAAATGCAACAACGCCGCATGCCGCCCCCGGAGAGACGTTCAGCCCCTTTGCCAGCAGGCGCCCCTCGGAGCGGGCCGCCCGGGTCGCGGCGGGATCGAACTGCGGGTGCAGAAAAAAGTCCACCTGCTCCGGGGTTACCCGCATGACGGCCTCTTCGTGGCTGATCAGCCCTTCTTCGGCCATGTCCACGGCAATACGCACGGCAGCCCGGGCGGTTCGTTTACCGTCACGGGTCTGCAGCATCCAGAGTTTGCCTTTTTCAATGGTAAACTCAACATCCTGCATTTCCCGGTAATAATTTTCGAGCTTGCGGGCGATGGCATCAAACTCCTGGTAGGCCTCCGGCATCTCGTTTTTCAACTCAGTCAGGTCCTTTGTCATGCGGATACCCGCCACAACGTCCTCTCCCTGGGCATTGATCAGGTAGTCCCCTTCCAGCTTGTGTTCACCGGTATAGCCGTTTCGTGTCATGGCCACACCGGTGGCGCTGTCTTTTCCCATGTTCCCGAATACCATCGTAACGATGCTCACGGCTGTTCCCAGGTCGTGGGGAATCCCTGCGGCTTCACGGTAATCCGCGGCGCGCTTGCCGTTCCAGCTCTTGAAAACCGCCTCTGTGGCCAGCTTCAACTGTATGGCCGGGTCCGTCGGAAAATCGTGATGGGTATAATGCCGGTAAATTTCCTTGAACTCACGGGTAACGGCTTTCCAGTGGTCCGCCGTCAATTCGGAATCCGATTCGACCCCGGCCCGCCTGCGGGCCGCGGTGAGAACGTCCTCGAACACTTCGTCCTGCACCCCCATGACCACGGAGCCAAACATCTGGATCAGGCGTCGGTAGGAATCGTAGGCAAACCGTGGATCATTGGTCAGCCGGGCCATGCCCTCGGCGGTTTCATCGTTGAGCCCGATATTCAGAACCGTATCCATCATGCCCGGCATGGAAAACTTGGCGCCGGACCGGCAGGACACGAGGAGCGGGCGCTCCGGGTCTCCAAGGACCTTGCCGGTTGACTTTTCAACCTGTTTAAGCGCCTCCAACTCCTGGTCCCACATGCCTTCGGGAAGCATGCCGCCGCCGGACAGGTATTCATTGCATGCCTCGGTTGTGACGGTAAAACCGGGGGGAACCGGAATGCCAATACGGACCATTTCCGCCAGGTTGGTGCCCTTACCGCCCAGCAGCCCTTTTACATTGTCCCAGTTCCCGCCGACATACGCCTCCACTTCGTCAAGCTCTTCAAACAGGTAAACATACTTTCTCGCCATGGATCGCCTCCGGAATGATCAATATTATTATATATTCAGCGTCAATGCGGTCTAAAGCAAACTTTAACCCGGCCCCATGACTGAATAATCCCCAATGTTTAAAAAGAAAAAACCGGTCTGCCCGGGCCGGGGCGCCTCCTGCCTCTGAAAAGCCGCAGTGCTTAGCACTGCGCCATCACCGACTCCCTTATGAGGCAAAAACGATTCAGCATATTTTCTGAACCAAAACACCCTTTTTTAGATAACTTTTTGCGATACGTCTTTCAAGGGAAAATATAATTTGCTGGAAATTTGAGAAAAATCATACTGGAAAATAATGATGGCAGCATTTCCAAGATTTGAAGGGGCTTCATGCCCGGGTGGAGCAGCTATTGTCGCTTCACGCTTTTCACGAAATCCGCAAAAGCGCTTCCCTCAGCCCCTCCGGTGCCTTTCTGCGGCCTTCCCCTGGACAATTACCGGAATATGGCGATATTTGTCGCATGATCCTTTAAATTCTTGTAGAATGATTTTGTTCAATAGCGCGCCGGAGGCTTCTCAAAACGAAACGACACCATGTGTGGAGGCATCGTGATTCACAATGTCATCGGCCCCCCGGGCTCGGGGAAGACGACCTATATACAGGCGTATTTCGGGTTTTCCCCCCCGATAAGGGAGATAGATGGCGAGGTGTTTGAAGACTTCGTTCAAAGGAAGGTGTTCGAACATACCGGGCTGAACCCGGGCATCAACCGGTACCTGGCGGCAAGCACCGAAAATATCACCACCATATGGTTTAAGACAAGTATTCCGGTATGCGTTTACCGGATATGCAGCGATTTCGTAAGGGGTAAAACGTCATTGCGCCAGGCAAACAGCCGGGTCAAAATTCTATGCTACTACCATCGGAACGCAAAAGATATTTACCTGGCGGAAAACAAGGAGAATAGCCGTCTCGTGGTCATCCGCACGACAAGTCCACCCACGGCGTTTATCCGGCAACACGCGGCTGCGCTGCTTGGCACAAGGCCGACCCCAAAAAACTGATGCCGGATTTACAGCCACTGGGTACGGCTGGACAGCCCCGGGTACTCT
>SLGU01000258.1 GCA_007136525.1 Desulfobacteraceae bacterium
CGTGCCGGAATGCCCGCCGATCGCATGAGAAAGGCAAAAGCCGACGCATAGTGCTCGCAATACCCGCTTCGGGCGCTAAACAGAAAATCATCGACCGGATTTCTTCCGGCCAGGGGCGGCGTCAGGGTATATACAAAATCGTTATCCCGGAAATAATCCAGGGCACGGCTGATGACTTCTTCCGGGGTGTCGGAACTTTCTGCCAGTCTTGCTGCAAGGGCTCGGCTTTCGGGGTTGCCCGATCCGGGCAGTCGGATCATCTCGTCACCGGGGAAGCCGGTCTCGCCGGTATGACCCCGCAGATCGGATGTCATGACATAGCGCTTCGTCCGAAAAACAGGGTCCCGCGACAGGACGGTAAAATCCTCGTAAATGCTGCCGGAATCCGGTATAATTACCGGGAAATCCAGGGCAAACAGCCAGCGGCTGCGGTGCGGTTCCAGGATCACTCTATAGGAAACACCGTCATTGATACCTGTCTCAGGCGGGGCCGACTCGCGCACCGACCTCTCGTGGCGCCAGGTGTTCCCATCAAAATGAACAAAAACGACGCCGCGCCAGTAAAGCTGTTCAAAATCCGGAATGCCGTCGTCAAATTCCACCCGAAATGCGACCGAATTGTCCTCGACCAGGCGGGAAACCATGCCCGGCCGCAATGTTTCCGAGAACCCCGTGATGCCGAAGTCCGAACGGGGAATCCCCACAAGACTGCCTTCCAACCGCGGGAACAGGAAAAAAAGAACCAGCATCAGCGGCAACGCCTGGGCCAGTATAACGGCGCTCAGACGAAAATGCGCCCTCAGACGGCCTGCCGGATCATTGATGCGAACGAGGACTGCCGTGGTCACCAGCACGGAGACAAACATGTATATGGTCATCAAAAGCGTTTCTGACTGAAAAAGGCTTGTTATAACGATAAAGTACGCCAGAAACACCGTGACCATGCCGTCCCGGTGGGTGGAAATCTCAAGTGGCTTGATGGCCGCCATGATGGCCAGGAGGCTGACATAGGCGGTTGCATCGATTCGTGTATGATAAGTCAGCAGCAGCCCGGCAAGGCCGATCACGGCAAGGGCGTTGCGGGCCAGCCGGCCCGGGGGGGGACGGTCGTGCTTGATGGCGACCATCACGTAAGTCCACATAAACGCGCACCAGGCAATAACCCACAGCGGCAGCCCGGCCACATGAGGCAGTATGGCCACAAAAAGCGCGAAAAGAATCGGCGGGATATATTCTTGCCGTTTATCCATCGGCGCCACCATCCTCGAAAACCGCCAGTGCTTTCAAGCATCTGTGCCTGTGCGCATCCCCACTGCCCGGCGGAATGGTTTTCCCCGGCAGCACAAGGCCATATCGCAGGTTTTCCCTGTTTGCCCGCAGAATCATGCCGCACAATTTCGACAGCCGGTCTTCCGTATGACTGCCTCCCACCTTGTTGAAATCAAAAACAACAACGGCGCGCCTTGCCCCACCACCAAAATCTTTTGCAAATAAGCCGTGACCCCTCGAAAGCGCCTTCCATGCAATATGCCGGAATGAGTCACCGGGCTGATAGGTTTTCAACCCCTTGTAATCATCAACGCCCGAGGCAAGGCCTGATTTCCGGCCGCCTTTATCGATATCATGGTCACGAATCGGCGTGAAGACGCCTTTTGGAAAGGGATATACCGTGCAGTCGCTGCCCGGCCTCAAAACGGACCAGGCACTGAAAAGTCCCACCGGGTAGACGGTTGAAACCATGAACGACTCGGGGATCAAAAGACCCCGTTGCTGTGCCGGCACGGATACGGGAACGCCCTCATCGACCCGGGCGTGAAGGTCCGGTTTTTCACTTGTGTATTGTCCGGCGGATACGGATACAGCTTTTCGGGCATGGCGGCCGGCGTAAAACAGGACGTTGAAAACGGCATCGTCACCGGCAAACACCGGGGCCGCAGAAACAGACAACACCTGCAACCCCAGGAGGTTTCGGTAGGTATGGATCATGGAAACAAGGAGGATGCCCCCCAGGAGAAAAACCAGTAAAAACCCGAGATTGTTGTTGTAGTTGATCGAACCGGCAAGCATGGCGATGAGCACCACGATGAAGAGCAGTCCCTGCCGTGTCGGAAATATGTATACCCGGTGACGGTCAAGAACGACCGGAAGGGGCGTCGGTTTTTTAGAACTGAACATCATCTTCAGTAAGGTTTTTGAAAAGTTTTGATATATCCTGAATATGCCTATACCGGGACCGGGACCTCCGAAAAAAGGGACATCAGCCGGGGTTCAGGAATTTCCATCCGATCACTGCCGCTTCGAAGCCGGTGCCCGGCCACCTGAAAAAGCACCTTTTTGAGATCCTCCGGTACGGCATAGGTTCTTCCCTGGATGAACGCCCAGGAACGGGCGGCCATGGCAAGTGCGATCCCCGCCCGCGGAGACAGACCAATATGGAAATGCGGCGCATTGCGGGTATAGGCAATGATATTCTGGAGGTACTCGAGAAAACTGTCGGACAAATGCACGGTGCCGACTTTTTCCTGTACGTCGATGACGTCGTCTTCAGTCATGCAGGGCTTTATGCCTGCCAGCGCCTTCTGGGTCCCGCCGCCCCTGATAATGTCCTTTTCAGCGCCGCGATCCGGGTACCCGACGGTGATGCGCATGAGGAAACGGTCCATCTGGGATTCCGGCAATGGAAACGTTCCGGCGTATTCCAGGGGGTTTTGGGTGGCGATAACGAAAAAAGGCGGAACCAGGTCGCGGGTTTCCCCCTCGATGGTCACCTGCCCTTCCTCCATGGCCTCAAGCAATGCACTCTGGGTCTTGGGCATGGCCCGGTTGATCTCATCCACCAGCAGCACCTGGGTGAATATGGGCCCCTGGTGGAAATAAAAACTCCCAGAATTCTGATCATAGATCGACACGCCCAAAATATCCCCGGGCAGCATGTCCGAAGTAAACTGTACCCGTTGGAAAGTCAGGCCGAGGCATTTTGCGAGCACCTTGGCAAGGGTGGTCTTACCGATTCCCGGCCTGTCCTCGATCAGAAGGTGTCCGCCTGCAAAAAGGCATGTCAGGGCCAATCGTATCTGGGGTTCTTTACCAAGCACAACGGTGCTGATGCGCGCCACAATCTGTTCAAAACGTTGTGTATCCATAAGTCCTGTTAAGCCTTATTTTTCAGGTTTTCTGCAAAATCAAGCATCCGTCGGATAGGGATGACCGCCTTTTCCCGGATTTCCGAATCAATTAAAATTTCATTTGAACCCGTTTTCAACGTTTCAGCCAGATTCTGCAAGCTGTTCATGCCCATCCAGGGGCATTCAGCACAGGCCTGGCACGTGGCGCCCTCCCCGACCGTGGGCGCCTCGATCAGCATTCGATCCGGCGCGGCCTGCCGCATCTTGTAAAAAATCCCCTTATCTGTCGCCACAATGAAGGTCTTGTTGGGCATGGACGAAACGGCCTGGATCAGGGCAGTGGTGGAGCCCACGACATCGGCCAGTGCGATGACGCTTTCCGGGGACTCCGGGTGAACCAGTATCGCTGCATCCGGGTGCAGCCTGGCAAGCCTTTGAAGGGCCACGGATTTGAATTCTTCATGGACCACGCAGGAACCGGGCCACAGCAGCATGTCGGCGCCGGTTGCTTCCCGCAGGTAACTGCCGAGGTGCTTGTCCGGCGCCCAGAGAATCTTTTCCCCGCGGGCAGCCAGGTGCCTGATCACGGGAACCGCGATGCTCGAGGTCACCACCCAATCGGCGCGCGCCTTTACCCGTGCACTGGTGTTTGCGTACACCACGACGGTATGCGCCGGGTGCCGGTCGCAGAAATCAATAAACGGCCCCGGGAGGCAGGCTTCGTCCAGGCTGCATGTGGCGCCAGGGTCGGGCATGATGACCCGTTTTTCCGGGTTTAAAATTTTTGCTGTTTCCCCCATGAACCGGACCCCCGCCACAACGAGGGTTTCGGCTGTCTGCCGGGCGCCGAAACGGGCCATCTCCAGGGAATCGGCCACGCAACCACCGGTCTGTTCCGCCAGGGCCTGGAGGTCTGCGTGGGTATAGTAATGCGCAACAAGCACAGCGTTCTGTGCGGCAAGCATGGCCTCGATGTCTTTAATCAACTTCTCCTTGTCAGCGCCGGAAAGCGGCGGCCAGGAAGGATGATCAGGCACGGCGATCGGCGCTATGTCCGGAAACGCATCTGTTGGCGTATTTGATGAAGACATGATGATCTCTCCGGGTATTCATGTTAACTTAATACAAGGTCCCTCTTGTCATGTTAAGACGGCACGCCGGCAATAACAATCCGGGGCAACCTGTTTGCGCGTGAAAAACAGCCCCAGCAGCGTCTCAGGTCATGGCCCGCCGACAAAAAAAGGCCGGCGAAGATGATTTTTCCGGAATTTTTGTTTGTATCGCGGCGGAGGGATTATTATATTTAGTTCATATTGCTCATAACCAAAACAAAAACGTTCACTTTACCAAGGAGGCAACAGATGACATCTCATGGCGGTTCGACCCCACTGCATTGCCCGGGTTTTGAATCTTTCAAGAGCCTCAGCGCTTTTACCTGCAAATGCCCGGAATGCGGGGCGGAGATCGAAATCTTCTCAGACGAATTTGACCGGCCCCATAAATGCCCGGAATGCAGCAAACCCGTGGATTTCAGCCAGTGCAGCATTGAAGGGTCCGGCGGGAAACAATAACCACGGAAGAATGGCGATGCCAGGACTACGGGGAAACCGCCTTGCGGTTTCCCCGCGCTCCTGGCAGACGGACTCAAGGCCATCAACTAATATTTGAGTGGTTTTTATAAAGCGGCGACATGTCGCGAAGCATTTTGACGGATTCCGCAAGCGACGCGAAAAACCGGTCCATATCGGATGCGGCATTCTCAATTCCCCATGAAATCACGATGGTCCCCTGTGCATCGGCATGGCTCAGGCCCAACGACATAAGGACGTGCGATGCCCTGAGCGATCCTGTCGCGCATGCGGACTTGGTGGAAACAGCCACCCCGTCGCCGTCCAGCATGAGCATCACGCTTTCCCCCTCGATGTATTTCAGGGAAATATTCAACAGGTCGGGCAGGCTGTATTCCAGGTTTGTATTGATCAGGTAGTCATCGATATATTCCGGGAGGTGGTCAAGGATATAATTCTTGATCGACAACAGGTGGGTCCCACGCGTGTCCATATCCCTGGCAGCGAGTTCCGCAGCCTTGCCCATGCCGATGATGCCAATCACGTTTTCAGTGCCGCCCCGCTTGTTGTGCTCCTGGACGCCCCCTTCAAGGAGGGGGAAAATGCGGGTGCCTTTCCGTATGTAAAGCCCGCCGACGCCGTGCGGTCCATAATACCGATTGGCGCCGAAGCTCAACAGATCGACATTCAAATCATCCACGTTTACGGGAACAATCCCTACCGAATCAACCGCATCGCTGTGAAAAAGCACCTTTCTTTCACGGGTAATCGCACCGATTTCCTTTATGGGCTGAATCGTGCCGGTCTCATTATTGCTGTGCATGACCGATACCAGGAGCGTCTTGTCGGTAATGGCCTTTGCCACGTCATCCGGGTTCACTCGCCCTGTTTCGTCCACCGGCAGGGATGTAACCTTGAAATTAAATCCCGAAAGCCGTTTCAGGCTCCGAATAACGGCATTGTGCTCGATATTCGTTGTGACAATATGGTTTCCTGCGTTTCGGCTGGCCAGCGCAACACCCTTTATGGCATGGTTGACCGATTCTGTGCCGCCTGATGTAAAAACGATTTCCTTGCCTCCCCCGGCGCCGATCAACTGCCGGACGCTTTCCCGTGCGGCCTCCACGCGCTCAGCAGCCGCTTCACCGGCCTGGTGCTGGCTGGACGGGTTGTGCAGGTCGCTGTTGATCGCATCGATCA
>SLGU01000316.1 GCA_007136525.1 Desulfobacteraceae bacterium
TGAAGCCGATGTTTTTCGGAATGTATGCGAAATTGCGGTCTTCGGACGAAGCCACGACATTGTGCGCCTTGTTCTGGATTTTGGCTTCCTTGATGGCCTTGGTGGACCAGGTTCCGGTGTTGACGTAGTCGGCGGATCGGCCGCCAGCCAGGAAGTTCATCGGGATCATCGCAAACTGGAGGCTGGCGCCGCCCTGCAGGAACAGTACGTGATAGTCGTCCCCGATGTTTAATAGCCGTTTCGCGCGGGCGGCGGCGTCGTTGATGACCCCGTCGAAGAGCTCGGAGCGGTGGCTGATTTCCACGATCGACATGCAGCATCCCTGAAAATCCATAAATGATGCCTGGATTTCTTTAAGGACGGGTTCAGGCAGCGCTGCGGGACCGGCGTTGAAGTTGCAGATACGATTGACCGACATATTGTATTCCTCCTGTTATAATTTGGGATTTGTTTGGTTTGAGGGAAAAAATGCTGTAAAAAATAAATTTAATAATCTATCAATAACTAATTGAAAAGTCAATACCAAATGAGAATATGCCCACATCAGGATTGACAATGCGGCCGGTTTTGCATAGAAACAAGTTACGTCGATTGTTTTGCCTTGAAGGAATAAATTAAGGAAACAGGAACGGGCAGGAGAGATGCGATGAAGATCATCAACTACCCCTCGGCCGATGCTGAAGCGCGTATTGCGGCCGTCATCAGCAGGGGGCTTGAATTTAAAAAAGACGATATCGAATCGGTCACCCGCATCCTTGCGGATGTGAGAAATCGCGGGGACGAAGCACTGATCGCGTATACCAACCGATTTGACGCACCGGCGATGACGGTTGCGGACATGACGGTGACAGCAGAAGAGATCGCATGGGCCAGGAAAACCGTGGATGATGATTTTTTGTCGGCATTGACACGGGCGGCAGGCCAGATTGAATCGTTTCACCGGCGTCAGCTTGAGAATTCATGGTTTGACGCGCCGCGCCAGGGCGTAATCCTGGGGCAGATGGTCAACCCGGTTTGTGCTGCCGGCGTGTATGTGCCCGGCGCAAGGGGCGGGATGACCCCGCTGGTTTCCTCGGTGCTCATGGGGGGCATTCCGGCGAAGATTGCCGGGGTGGAAAGGATTGTCATGGTCACGCCGCCCACAGTGGACGGCGGGGTGAACCCACATCTGCTTGTTGCCGCCGACATGGTCGGGATCGATCGTGTCTACAAGGTCGGCAGCGCCTGGGCCATCGCCGCATTGACATACGGCACGGAAACCATCGACCCCGTGGATGTGATCGTGGGGCCGGGCAATGTGTATGTCACCCTGGCCAAAAAAATGGTTATGGGCAGGGTCGGCATCGACGGTGTGGCGGGCCCCAGCGAAATAATGGTGATTGCAGACAGCCATGCCGATCCGGATTTTATTGCAGCCGACCTGCTTTCCCAGGCGGAACACGATGCATTGGCATCAGCCGTGCTGGTAACCCCTTCCATGGATGTCGCCCGTGCGGTTGAGGCCGCCCTCCAATCCCAGCTTGCCGGGCTTGCACGCGTCGAGATTGCCGCTGCATCCCTTGACAGTTACGGCGCCATCCTGGTGGTGGCCGACATGGAAACGGCCATGGCTGTGGCCAACCGGATTGCCCCGGAGCATCTGGAACTCCAGGTCCGAAATCCGTTTGACTGGCTGGGCCACATTAAAAATGCCGGCGCTGTATTTCTGGGGGCATACACGCCGGAACCTGTGGGAGACTATATTGCCGGGCCAAACCATGTGCTGCCGACCGGTGGCACTGCCCGGTTCTCATCCGCCCTTTCCGTGGACTGCTTTACCAAGCGCACCAGCGTGGTTTATTATACGTCCGGTGCTTTTTCTGCAGAAGCCGGCGATGCCGTGCGCCTGGCCGAGACCGAGGGGCTTGGGGCGCACGCCGAATCCATGCGCATCCGGATAAAAAAGCGGCAGTGATGATTTTTGTCTTGACACTGCGGTGTCTCAGGATTAATTGACATATTTTGAGTATTTGCTCAAAAAAAGGTGGATGCATGGGAAGACCACACAAGAAGCGATATGTTGCGCATAATCCGGGCGTCAGTTATTTCAAGCCGAGGGGCATCCCCATGGTCAAGCTGACGGAAACCCGGTTGACCATTGATGAATGTGAAGCCCTGCGCCTTGCCGACTACGAGGGATATTCCCACGAGGATGCAGGCGAGGAAATGGGCGTATCCCGCGCCACGTTCGGGCGTATTATTGAAAAAGCCAGAAAAACGGTTGCAGACGCGCTGATCAATGGCAAGGCGATCCGTATCGAAGGCGGCAATTATCAGTTTGTGGACGGCGGGCGCCGATTTGCCTGTGCCTGCTGCAAGCATGACTGGAGGGCGGAATGCGGGACGCCGCGGCCCGATGCCTGCCCCGAGTGCGGAGAGAATGACCTTGAGCGGGTCATGCCCGAATCCGATGAAGATTCCTGACAAAGGGTATTCCCGAATAGCGCACGTACAGCAGGTTATTAAAAATATTGGGTTCTTCAAACTGTTTTAATATAAAGGAGATTGGATAATGGCTGAATGTCAACAGCATGGTTGCGGGCATGATTCTCATAAAGAAGCAGCCCATGACAGTGATGAGAATGTCCGGAAAACGCTGGAAAGGATCCGGCACAAGTTCCTGGTGATGAGCGGCAAGGGTGGGGTGGGAAAGACCAGCGTGGCGGTTAACCTGGCCATGGCCCTTGCGGAAAAAGGGTTCAAGGTCGGCATCATGGACGTGGACGTACACGGTCCGGATGTACCGAGAATGCTTGGCCTGTCCGGGGTAAAAGCGGGCAGCGCCGGGGACAAGATCGAGCCCCTGCACTACTCGGATAACCTTTGCGCCATTTCTATCGAGGGCATACTCCCGGACAACGATACGGCGGTGATATGGCGGGGCCCCCTGAAGCATGCGGCCATCACGCAATTCATTACCGAGGTCAATTGGGGAAACCTTGACTACCTGATCATCGATTCCCCCCCGGGCACCGGGGACGAGCCCATGAGCGTGGCGCAGACCGTGAAGGATGCACGGGCCATCGTGGTGACCACTCCCCAGGAGGTGGCCTTGTCGGATGTGCGCAAATCCATCAATTTCTGCAAAAAGCTAAACCTGGAGATTTTCGGCGTTGTGGAGAACATGAGCGGATATGCATGCCCCCATTGCGGCGAGACCTTGGACCTGTTCGGCACCGGCGGCGGTGAAAAAACGGCTAAGCAGTTCGGACTGCGTTTTCTGGGCCGGATCCCCTTCGACCCCAACATGGTCAAGGCCGCCGATGTGGGGGATGCTTTTCAGTCAAGCTACAAGGATGCACCGGTCACAAAAGCGCTCCACGAAATCGCCGATATCCTGGCAAGCAGTTGATGAAGTGTCGTTTCAACCATTCTGCGCATTCCCGCGCAACGACGCGGGAATGCGCATTTTATAACGGATGAACAGCGTACCACCCCGGAAGGCCCCCGGTTCGCGAGATCAGCGGCGTAACGCCAAATCGAAACATGCCTTTGCATGCCCTGAGGGCAGCGGTTCCTGCCGTGGGGCAGGCTGAGGCGTTTCAATGGCCATGAGACCTGTAGGAAATCAGAAACTGCCGGCCAGGTCGTTGAGGATCAGTGTGATGGGACGGGCATCCTCGCTTTCCCCGGAATAGCGGATCGGCCCTGGCCTCCGGTAGCAGTCTTCACCGGGCGTGGCGGCGAGCCACTTGTCGCGTTTGGCTGCAAATACCCGGAATGCCGGTGAATGGATATCAACGAGGGCACGCTCCATGACCAGGGCGAGTTTGCCCGTCCGCTCCTCCAGGTGCATCAGGGCGCCTATGGGAATGCCGATGGGCGCCCAGTCCCCGAAGTCTTTCTGGAGGTTGTTGATGGCGGCCATCTGGCCGGTGGCGCCGTTGGTAATCAGCGAGAATACCGTCATTCCAAGGTTGTAGGTATAGGTGCAGTCAAACCATGTCGGGTCGTTGCCCCGGCCGTCGTAACCGTAAAAATGATACTGGGTTTTGAATTTCGGCACGGATTGTTTGTAAATGGTTTCCACAGGGGCGGGAATTTCTCCACCCTTAGGAATCACCCCCCCTTTGACAAGGGTCTGCTTGAGGGTTTTGATCGAGACGATGGACTCCTCGACCAGCAGAAAATCGTCATCGGCGCCATAGTTCCGAAAAAGCGCGGGGCCGTAGAAATCCGGGTCCAGACCGCCTTCCGTCATGGTCCGCCGGTAACTGTTCACCTTTATGCCGTTTTTATAGGCCCCTCTGTCGGCCAGCCTTTTGAGATAGTCTTCCACCAGCCCCATGACCACGCGGTCCGTTTCCATTTGTGAAAACTGGAAATTTCCGTGGCTGTCGCGTTCGGTCAACAGCCCTTCCTGAAAAAACGGGGGCAGCACGTTGAAAAGGTCGTCATTCCGGGTGTTCCAGATGGAAAAGGATTGGTTTTCGCGGGACATGCGCGCCAATTGCCGCAGGTATTCGAGCTTGTCTTTCAGGGTGGGGAAGTGGCTGTTAAAATCCATATCATGGGTGGCGTTGTAGTCTGCAATGATGGTGTTCAGTTTTATGATAAACACTTGGATTTCATTGATGAATTCGAGCAGACCCTCCGGGATGACGATTACCCCGTAATTTTTCCCGACCGCCGCCCTCCGGACGATGCCGTCACATATGAGGCGGGACACCTGCCGCAGGGTCATGCCGTATGCCGTGTAGTCGATAGTCCCTTCCGTTCTGGCGTTTTCGATACGCTCCTCGTCGATGAAGTCCGCCAGTTCCTCGCCGATAAGGGTCATGTTCGGGTGAACCTGGAGGGCGACTTCAAGGGCGAGGTGCGAGGCAACGCGCCCCATGACCTTGCAGATATGCCAGTACTTGACGTCAGAACTGCTTTCCGAGCAAAGATTGTTGATATTGTGGGCGAAAGCCCGGGCAGCTGTGTGGAAGCCGAAGGAAACCGCGCAGATGGAATGGCCGTTGACATCCTTGACCTGGATATCACCGTCGATGGTTTTGGGAACGCCGATCACCTGGACCCCGTCCTTGTAAAGCTCCTGGGCAAGAAATGCCGCGTTGGTGTTCGAGTCGTCACCGCCGACGATCACGAGGGCGTCCAGGTTGAGTTCCAGGCAGGTTTTCCTCGCCTTTTGCATTTTTTCGCCGGAGTCGATTTTGGTCCGGCCGGTCTTGATCATCCCGAACCCGCCGAGATTTCTGTAGGCATTGACGATGTCGGCGGTTATTTCAATGTAGTTGTTTTCGAGTATCCCGTCGGGCCCCATGAGAAAACCGAACACGCGGCTGTTTTCGTTGGCTTTGGTCAGGGCATCGAAAAGGCCGGCAATGACGTTGTGGCCACCGGGGGCGGGGCCGCCTGAAAAAACAATGCCGATATTTCTCTGTTTGCGGTGCCCCTCGACCACCGCTTCGCCGGGGTCGTCTTTGCCCACAACCTGCTGGACGGCGTTGCCGATAATATCCGGGAGCTGTTTTATTGCTTCGGGATGGCGATGAAATTCATAGGCGTCCAGGTTTTCAAGCGTTCGGTAAGGCTTTTTAAAAACGTCGCAGATGGGGGGCGTAAAGGTCAGCCGCTCCTTGAGCGCCCAGCTTGCATCGGCGGTAGCCCGCTCAATCTCTTCCTTTTTCAGAAATTCATCCAGTGCCGTGCTGTTCTGGAAATCGGTCTTACCGGTCATGGCGCCTCCCGCATATTCTGTAAAAATCCACGTATTGACGACTTCGTAAAAAGCCCAATATCTGCGTTGCGAGCAATCTTTGAAGAATCTCACGTACGCATAAGTACTATCAATTCTTCAAAAATTGCTCGCGCCTGGATCTTGAACTTTTTACA
>SLGU01000336.1 GCA_007136525.1 Desulfobacteraceae bacterium
CGTTTATCACAGGGCGCGTTCAAGCGAGCCATGGAGATATCAGCGTTCTCCTGCAGTTGCAAGGGCAATGCCCGGTGCCACACGGGGGAAATTGTCCTTTTAAAAAACATTGGCCATAAATCTTTTCGTTTCTACTTGTCATATTGCTTTCTTTCGATTTCGATCCCGATTTCGATTTCGATTTCGATTTCGATTATCCACCGTTATAGAAATCCTATTTTTCATGTTATCGGTTTTAGTCTCTGGCTTCTACAGATGGGTTCTCCTGCGACTGCTCCCCGTAGAGCGCTTTTTTCAGCTGGTCTGCCGGCATCAGCTTTTCCTCGAGGGCCACCGCCTCGATGCTCATGCCCTTTTCATAGGCTTTTTTTGCGATTTCCGCTGCGCGGTCATAGCCGATATAGGGTACCAGGCCGGTAACAATGGCCAGGCTTTTTTTGACGTTCTGGGCGCACCTTGCTTCATTGGCCGCGATGCCGTCAACACATTTGCCAGCAAGCACCAGGGCGCTTTCGGCGAGCATTTCCACGGCGGTGAAGAGGTTATGGGCGATCATCGGCTGCATGAGGTTGATCTCGAAAAACCCGCCCGAACCGCCATATGTTAAGGCTGCATCCTTTCCGATCACCTGGGCCGCGGCCTGGATAACTGCTTCGCAGATAACGGGGTTGACTTTTCCCGGCATAATCGATGAGCCCGGCGCAATGGCCGGCAGCCGTATCTCGCCCAATCCGCAGCGGGGCCCGGATGCAAGCCACCGGATGTCGTTTGCCACCTTCATTATGCCCACCGCAACCGCTTTGAGCACGCCCATGGCTTCTACTTCCGTGTCCATGCAGGCCTGGGCTTCGAAATGATTTTCCGCTTCGTGAAACGCGATTTTCGTTTCAGTGGCAATCCGGTCGATAACCCGGGAAGCAAAGGACTCGTGGGCGTTGATCCCGGTTCCAACCGCGGTACCCCCCAGGGGCAGGGCAAGAAGCCTTTTTCGGACGGCTTCCAGGCGTTCAGCAGCCATATGCATCTGCCTGGCGTATCCGGAAAACTCATCACCAAGGGTCATCACAACCGCATCCTGGAGATGTGTACGCCCGATTTTTTTAATGTGTGAAAAAGATTGGGCCTTGTTTTCAAGCGCTGCCTGAAGGCGATGCAGTCCGGGCAGGAGCCGGCCGGCAATCAGCAGCGATGCGGTTATTCGTATGGCGGTGGGGAAAACGTCGTTACTGGACTGGCAAAGGTTCACATGGTCGTTTGGATGTACCGGGAACCGGGTTCGCCGCTTCCCGGTGAGAAGCTCATTGGCCCGGGTGGCAATCACCTCGTTGACATTCATGTTGGTGGTGGTACCGGAGCCGCTCTGGTAGACATCGACCGTGAATGCATCGTCGAAGCAGCCCGCCATGACCATGCCTGCCGCCTTGATGATGGCATCAGCCTTATTGGCATCGAGGAGGCCGAGGCTGCTGTTTACGCTTGCAGCGTGCCTTTTGATCAGCGCAATATTTGCAATGAAATACGGTGCAAAGCGGATCCGGGATATGGTGAAATGGTCCAGGGCCCGCTGCGTCTGGGAGCCGTAATAGGCTTCTGCCGGCACTCTGACCGTGCCGAGGCTGTCGGATTCTTCACGAAACATCATGGCGTTTGTCCCAATCGGCCTGCCGATACAAAAAAGGGTTTCATCCTCAATGCGGCATTTTCAGCGTTGAAACGGCTAAAAAAAATGCGACAAACAATAAATTAAGAACAAATGCCGTGATCTGCAAAAAAGAAGACGCGAGTTTACGAAAAGGAAGGGGAAAAGCGGAAATGCCGGGGGATCGCCCCCCGGCAACCTTAAAAGTTGAAAATTTTTATCTTGCCTTGATCTCGCCCTTCAGCAACTGCTTCAGCCCTTCCAGGGTGCCCTTCCAGACGGCATCATCTCCTGCCATGATCGCAACAATCACATCCGCTTCAACACTGACTTCGATTACGATCTCTTCATCACCGACTTTGAATACGGCCTCCCCCCAGCGGCCGGCCGGCACGCCGCTGACCTCGCAGTCAAAATCAGTCCGCAACTCTCCCGTCATCCGGATTTCTGTCATATTCGCCCTCCATTGGGTTGTCCTCGACGTTTTGATCATCTGATCGATTCGCGTGCTTTCCAAGCCATGCGCTGACCGGCGGAGCAGCGTCCGGAGAGCCGATCAACCGATTCAGCGCCCCCTGGGTGTACCCTTCAAGGTCCATTGTAATATAGGCGTACCCTATCCTTCGGAATTCACTGATAACGACAAGCCTTCGCTCCGGCGACATCAGCCGCGGAAAATCAGCCGGCCGGAGCTCTATCTTTGCCGTCTCGCCGTGGTGCCTTACCCGGAAACCACTGAAACCAAGGGCTTTCAATATATTTTCAGCGGCTTCGATCTTCCCGAGGGCACCCTCCGTAATGAGTGTCCCGTAGGGGATACGCGACGCCAGGCACGCGGCAGACGGCTTGTTCCAGGTCGGCAACCCCATTTGCCTGGACAATTCCCGGATGTCGGCTTTTGTCATTTCAGCATCGATCAGCGGAGACAAAACCGACAGTTCTTCTGCCGCTTTCATGCCGGGCCGGAAATCCTTGAGGTCATCCATGTTGGCGGCATGTGCGACCGATGTGACACCCATCTTTTCAAGAGTTTTCAGGATATCGGAAAAAATGATGCGTTTGCAGACGTAGCAACGATCACGGCTGTTCGAAACAAATTCATCATGGGTCATTTCACGCGTATCAACCCTGTAATGTTTAACGCCAAGGCTTCTGGCGATCTTGAAGGCCGCCTGCACTTCCGATGTCGGCTGAAGCGGTGAAACCGCTGTTACGGCAACCGCGTTTCCTTTGAGAATGCGGGCGGCGACAGCCAGAAGCAGCGTTGAATCAACCCCTCCTGAATAAGCGATGGCAAGGCGTTCGTGATCTCTGATGCGATTATGAAGAATTCTTTGTTTGTCTTCCAGGGTAAGACTGTTCATGCTATCCAATATGCCTTTGTCCTTGATGGTGCTCGCCAGACAGCCGGTCAAACAGCCGCAATCCGAAGGTTCGGGAAAAAACAGTTTACAAAAAAACAAGCTTCGGATATATATCAATTTTTGTTTGTTTAGAATATTGACGACTTCGTAAAAAGCCCAGTATCTGCGTTGCGAGCAATCTTTGAAGAATCTCACGTACGCATAAGTACTGTCAATTCTTCAAAAATTGCTCGCGCCTGGATCTTGAGCGTTTTACAAAGCCGTCTGAAAACGACTTTTTACGAGTCCATCAATATTAAAGAAAAATATTGATAATTGCCAATTATTTTACCAAAACCGCAAAGGGGTTGTTATGGGAAAAAAAAGCCTGACCAAATCAACAACCAAAAAAAAGACCAAGACGAACACCAAAAAAAAGGGCGTTGCTGCGCCGCCCGAGAGCACCGGGAAGCAACAGGCGCCTGCCGGCAAAAAGAAAGCCGCCGCTCCCCTGACCGGCGCTGCCTTATTGTTGAAGCAATTTGAAGTGTGGACGCCGAAAAAGCCCTGGAAGCCGAAACCGGACAAAGCCTACGACAAGAACTTCTCGGCACCCCCATTTATTGACGCCAAAGGAAAAGGGGCAAAAAAGATAAAGTCTTTGCTTCTTATGCCATTCGACATGAAAAGTGCCGCTGCCAGTGAGCCCGTGAAGAAGCCCGCTGAAAAGAAGGAAAAACCGGAAAGCCGGAAGACAGCTGCAAAAACAGGTGTTGCCAAAAAACCCAGGGAAGCGGCGAAAAAGGAACTGAAAACCGAAAAGAAGGCCCCTGCCGCATCAAAGGCCGCGCCTGAAAAAAAAGCTTCCATTAAAGACCTTCTCGCCCTGAAATTCGACCCCTGGGTTCCTGAAAAACCATTCGCCCCTGAAACCACTGGTCCGCATGATACACTTTTTGCTGCACCCCCAGCTTTTGAAGGGGTTGACGCAGCCCTTGTCCTGAAACAATTTGACCTGAGCGTCCCTGATGTACCAAAAACCCCCGCACCGCCGGAAGAGAAGGAAACGGTCGAACCGGATTTGCAGACCCCTGGGGCGGCAGAACCGGTAGCAGTTGATCCCAAACCAGTTGAACCCGACCAAGTTGAACCGGAAGCCGTTGAACCTGATGTTTCCGAACCGGCCCCTGATGTGCAGGAAGTAATTGAAACGGAGGCGGTAGCTTCTGAACCCCAAGCAATCGAAACCGAAAAGCCGTCAGCCCCGGAACCAGTAGTCCCCTCGGAAACACCGCCTGTACCGAAGGCTGAGCCAAAAACTGCCGCACCGGCTGAACCGCCCGTCGCGGACACCACCGGCGGCGATGGCGGCGGTGGAGATGACGATGGCGGCGATTCTTCAGGCCTGCCGCCGCAACCTCCCAAAGAGCCGCTTCTTGGCACGGGGGCAAAAATACTCGTGGCCACCCTGGGGATTATTTTTCTCATCCTCATCGCGGCAAGCATTTCCAATTCCAACCGCTTCTTCATTAAAGAAACACGGGAAGGGGTCGAAATCTTGCGCGGTGACTTTTCACCAAAGAGTAAAACCCAGATCGCAACACTTGAAAATGCCCGCGCTCCTGCGGACAAAAAAGCCCATTATACCAAAAGAGAAGTCATGGCGCTGGCTTATGACCACTACATGACCAATGTCCGGAAACTCATGGAAGAAACAGGGGCGACTCCGGACCTCCGGCGCATCCGTTACAACCTGGAAAACGCATCCCGGTTCGCCCTCACCTTCGAGCAGAAAGCCGCCGTTGAAAACCGGCTGAAACAGGTCGACTTTTCAATGCTTATTTTCTGGGCCGATATCGCTGCCGACGAGCAAACACCGGAAGGCTACAAGCGTGCCCTTGAATACCTGAAGCAGGCCGAAGCGTTGGACATTGGAACTTCTGCACGGTTAGACATCCTCGACGCAAAGATCAGGCATATTGAGAGCCGGATAGAATCGCTTGAACCGGTAGCCGAAGAGGAATCATAATTCAAATTACATCCCGCCTGTGACGGCGCAACCCGGAAGGGTGGGACGAATGCAGCCCGCTGCATTCGCCCCACCTTTCCGGGTGCGTTGCATCCCATTCATTTCAAAAGATTGATGTTTAACCATGGGCATCACAAAATTCATCAAAACATTCGCGTTCGATTAATGATCTGATCAATCCCTGCAAAGAGCGTCATATGGTGCAGTAAAATTCGATTCTTCAATGGTAGGACCGGATGTCCACCGCACTTCCCAAATACTTTACGAAATTATGAGTTTTGGATGGCTTGTTATTTGACAAATCACATTTTGTTGTGTATTTTTTTATGTAAAAAATGTGTCATGGAGGTGTATAATGAGTGTGGAAAATGTTCGGTTAAATATCACGATTCCCAAGCATCTGCTGTCGACTCTCGATGATTTGGCAGGCCCGCGGAAACGGAGCAAATTCATTGTGGACGCGGTTTTGCGGAAAATCGAAGATGAGGAAAAACTGAACCTGGAGGCCCAACTGAAGGCCGGCTACCAGGCAAGGCGCAAGGAAAACCTTGAGTTGGCCGATGAATTTGAATCCGCTGACCTGGAGAATTGGGATGAATATTAAACGGGGCGGAATTTATCTGGCCAACCTCGACCCGGTTGTCGGAAGAGAAATCGCGAAAACCCGGCCGGTCATTGTTGTCTCAAATGACAAAAACAATACGTATTCCGGCACCATCACCATATTGCCGGTCACCTCCCGCAATACCGGAAAAATATACCCTTTCGAGGTGTTTTTGCCCAAAGGCGCGGGCAATCTTCCCAAAAATTCCAGGGTAAAGGCCGATC
>SLGU01000226.1 GCA_007136525.1 Desulfobacteraceae bacterium
TCCCCGTCGATCCGGGTGCCGGGTATCAGGTCGTTCATCCGGTTGAGGCAGCGCAGAAACGTGCTTTTCCCGCAGCCGGACGGCCCGATGAGGGCGGTGGCCTGTTTTTCGGAAACTTCAATATCGATTTTCTCCAGCGCCTTAAAGTCGCCGTAATAAAAATCCAGCGCTTTTGCGGCGAATTTGATGGTATTCGTCATGTCTTCATCAATCCTTTATGCCATGGTCGCCATCACGGGTTTCAATGTCTGATGCGGGTTCGGCCGGGGGCTTTAACAGGGAAAAGAAGAAGACGCTACCGTTTGTCTTCCCCTCGGGCGGGCTTTGAATCCATATTTCCCCGCCCATGCCCGTGACCGCATTCTTGCAGATGGCAAGCCCCAGCCCGGTCCCGCCGGTCACCCGGCTGCGCTCCTTTTCAACCCGGTAGAAACGTTCAAAAACCCTTGACTGGTGGTGTTTTGCAATCCCCGGCCCCTCGTCTGCAAGGGCAAAGACAAATCTGTCTCCGGCATCACTGACGGAGACGGTGATATTGCTGTTTTCCGGGGAATACCGGATGGCATTGTCCAGAAGGTTGCCAAATACCTGGGCCAGGGCTGCTTCATCCGCCCTCACAAAAGCCGGTACCGTGATCTGGTTGTCAATGGTGATGTTTTTATTGCGGGCCATGGGGATGGACCTTTCCGATGCGGCATGGAAGCATGCGGCGGCGTCTATCCGGGTAAGGCTTTTTGTAAACGGTTTGTCCTGGAGCCGCGTGAGCTGCAGGAGGTCATCCACAATGGCGCTCATGTGGTTGGCATTCTTATGGATGGTCTGCAAAAAGGACTTGGCGTCGTCGGTGAAGGAAAAGGGCCCGGACAACAATGTTTCAACGTAGCCCTTGATGGAAGTGAGCGGGGTTTTAAGCTCGTGGGACACGTTGGCAACAAAATCCCGGCGGATTTTTTCCAGGCGCTTCCGCTCGCTGACGTTGTAGAACACCGCCAGCGCCCCTCCCTCCGGGATGGCTGCCAGGTAAACCTCGTAGAACAGGTCTTCCTCCAGTTCCAGGGTGAGGCTGAATTCCGGAGTACCGGAAACAACTTTGTCGCAGGCCTCCTGGATCTCGTTGTTTACAAAAATTTCCATGGGTGTCTTTCCGGTGCACGACCCCCGACATCCGGCCAGCTCCTCGACAGCCTGGTTAACGGCCTTGATGCGGCCGTTTTTATCCAGGAGCAATATGCCTTCGCGCATGTTTTCGATAATGACAGCCAGCTCGTATTTCTGGCGGGTGATGGTCTCCACCTGGAGAGAGATGTGGTCCGCCATTTCATTAATGTTTCCGGAAAGCTGGTGAAACTCGAAGCCGTCGTCGGCAATGTAGCGGTGCGAATAATCCCCGGTCCCGATTTTCTGAATGCGGTCGATGATCTGGTGGACAGGGGATTCCAACCGCCGCGCAAAATAGATGCTCAATCCCAGCACCAGGGCGAAAATCAGGGCATTGACCATCCAGAACTGCCGGGCATATTCGTTGAGCCTGGATTCTACCTCGGAAAAGGGCATGGCGATCCGGATGACCACGGGTGCGGGGCGGTTTTCCAGTGAAACCCGGCCGGCCGCGTAAACCAGGTGCCTTCCCAGGGTGTCTGAATACCGTATGCTGGACCCTCTGCCGGTCCTGAAGGCCGAGGAGACCTCCTCCCGAAACGCATGGATTTCCATGGCCGGGATGCTTTCATGGGGAACGTCGGAATCCGCAATCACCCGTCCGCCGGTTTCGATGACGGTAATCCGGTATCCGAGCTGTCTTGCAAATGTTTTGCACCATTGGTCGAGCGCGGCCTCCGATTGAAAAGCCGGTTGTCCCTGGGCAAACCATTCCACCAGCCCCAAGGCTCTCCATGCATCCTGCCGGGTCGTTTCAAGGAAATCGTTTTTCAGAGAATAATAAATATAGATGCCGGGTATGGATATGGCAACGATCAGAACAACCCAGAATGACACCAGAAGCCGTGTGCCGAATCGCATGGATTGAATTCGTTTCAATGTGATTGCTCCTTGACCCTATTTTTGAATCCGGCCTGTTTATTCTTCTTTAAACCGGTAGCCGATGCCGCGCACGGTTTCGATATCATCTGCAAAATGCCCCAGTTTCTGGCGAAGCCTGCGAATGTGGGTGTCAACCGTGCGATGGTAGCCTTCAAACCGGTATCCCCAGACGCGGTCCAGCAGTTGGTCCCTGGTCCGGACCCGTCCCTTGTTCTGCACCAGTTCAAGGAGCAGGTTGAATTCGGTAACGGTTAGCTCCAGAAGGGCCTCTCCCATCATCACCGTGTGTTTTTCCAGGTCAATGGCCAGCGCTTTATGCCGGATCACGGCTGTTTTTTCCGTTGCACCGTCAGCCCGCCGCAATATGGCCCGGATTCTCAAAAGCAGTTCGCGGGGGGAAAACGGTTTGACCATGTAATCGTCGGCGCCCAGTTCGAAGCCGACGATGCGGTCCACCTCCTCGCCCTTGGCCGTGAGCATGATGACGGGGACGTGCTCGAATGGCTCGCTTCGCTTCAGGCGTTTGCAGATTTCAAGGCCGTCCATGGACGGCAGCATGAGATCGAGGATAATGAGATCCGGCTTTTCCCGGCCGGCCAGTTCATATCCTTTAGCCCCGTCATCAGCGGCAATCACCCGGTAGCCTTCGGCTTTGAGATGCCACACGATAAGCTCCAGAATGTCTCTGTCATCTTCGACGATGAGGATTGTTTTTGCCATCTTGTTGCGCCCCGCCTCATTTAAAGGTTTTTTGAACGAAGCTGATTGAATCGCTGCATTCCGGATGAAGCCCCTTTGCAGGCGTGGAAAACAGAATCAAAGCCGTTTTTCCCTGTTTACCCGAAAGGGTTGAAAAACCGGGTTCGGCATCACCCAGAAAATAAGAGCCCAATGTTACAATTTCGTGTTCTTCCCTTGAAATTCCGGTGACACGCGATTTTTCACGTTTTTTCATTTGTTTGTCACATGATCGTCAAATTGGGAAGCTACTTTGTATTCAACTTTTGGAAAGTAGATATCCTGCATCATTCGTGCAGGGGCATCACTTTTCACCCATAACAGAATAATGGAGGCTTTAAAACAATGAAGAGAATGAAATCAATGGTTTTCCGAATGATCTGCATTGCCGGGGCGGCGCTTTTGCTTACCGTAACGTCCGTCAATGCAGCAGAGCGCCTGAGAATCGATGGCTCCACAACGGTGCTGCCCATCACGCAGAAGCTTGCGGAAGCTTTCATGAATGAAAACCCGCATATCAATGTGTCCATTTCCGGCGGCGGGTCGGGCAACGGCATCAAAGCCCTGGTGGACGGAACCACGGACATCGCCCAGTCATCACGCTGGATCCGGCCGCAGGAAGTCAAGCTGGCCGTTGATAACGGGCACTTTCCGGTGCCCTTTGCCATTGCTCTGGATGCCATCATTCCGGTGGTTCACCCGAGCAACCCGGTGAATAATTTAACCGGGGACCAACTCAAGGCTATTTATGAAGGCAATATCCGCAACTGGAGGGAAGTGGGTGGACCGGATCGGCCGATTGTAATCATTTCCAGGGATTCATCGTCCGGCACGTTCGGCGTGTGGAACGATGTAGCCCTCAGGGGCGGCCGGCCGTCTCCCCGGGCACAGCTTTTACCTTCAAACGGCGCCATTACCCAGGCGGTGGCCGGCAACCCCAACGCCATAGGCTATATCGGCATCGGCTATCTGAATGAGAGTCTCAAAGCCATCAGCCTTGACGGCATCGCCCCGACATATGAAAACGCGGCATCCGGCAAATTTCCGGTCGCCCGCACATTGTGGCTGTTCACCGACGACTGGCCAAAGGGCAATGTGCTCAATTTCATCAATTTTGCCCTTCATCCTGAAAAAGGGCAGAAGCTGGTGAAAGAAACCGGTTATGTGCCCCTTTATTAAGATCGGCCGCTTCCAGAGGGTCTGCATCACAGAAACACATGGCGGATATGACCGGTGCTGATGGTCTTATCCGTCATGAGACATCATGGCATGAGTGGTGAAACGCATATGGGTGCAAAACGCCGGGTAAAAGAGCTGTTGATTCATATATTTTTTCTGGTGGTCGGGGCAAGCGGAATCATTGTCCTGACATTGATCATGCTGTTTCTGGTCATGGAGGGGCTTCCGATATTCGATACGGTTTCGCTCAAGGATTTCATTACCGGAACCCTCTGGTACCCCACCTTTGATCCGCCGGACTATGGCATCCTGCCGCTGATTGCGGGATCTGCCAGCGTGGTGGTGCTCTCTTCAATGATTGCCATTCCCCTGGGCATCGGGTCTGCCGTATACCTTGCAGAAATAGCGCATCCCAAAGTCAGGGCGGTGGTCAAGCCCGCCATCGAGCTCATTGAAGGGCTGCCCACGGTGGTGATCGGCTTTTTCGGCATGGTCATCGTGGCGCCGTTTCTCCAGGAAACATTCGGCCTGGATACCGGCCTGAACCTGCTCAATGCGTCCATAATGCTCGCTTTCATGGCGGTGCCGACCATTGCGAGCATTGCCGAGGACGCTATCTACAGCGTGCCCGTCCACATGAAGGAGGGCTCCATGGCGCTGGGTGCAACCCATTGGGAGACCATTGCCCGGGTTATTCTGCCGGCATCCCTGACCGGCATATCCACGGCGGTGATCCTGGGGATTGCCCGGGCTATCGGGGAGACCATGGTGGTGCTCATGGTCGCCGGGGGCGCGGCAATGATTCCGGAGTCCATATTCGACCCGGTCAGGCCCATGCCGGCCAATATTGCGGCGGAAATGGGCAATGCACCCTTCCGGAGCGATCATTATCACGCGCTGTTCGCCATCGGCCTCGTGCTTTTCGTGTTCACTTTCATATTCAACATGATCGCCGCCTACCTGGCCCAGAAGCACAAGCAGGTAGGCGCGGCATCGCTATAATAAAGGGATATTTCCCGAAATGATGATCAATACCATAACAAAACGGAAAATCGTTCAGCATGTCGCCTTTACGGTGCTCCGAACCGCCGTGTTGATCAACGTGGCCGCCCTGTTCATATTTCTGGGGTTTATCGCGGTGCAGGGGATTTCCGCCATCAGCTGGACGTTTCTGACCGAGGCCCCCCGGGAGGCCATGACCGAAGGCGGCATATGGCCATGCATCGTGGGAACGGTTTACCTTTCTTTGGGGTCGATATTCGTGGCCTTTCCCTTGGGGGTGGGCACCGCGATATATCTGAATGAATATGCGGGCAAGGGCCGCTGGGTGACCATTGTCCGGATGGGGATCGTCAACCTTGCAGGGGTCCCGTCCGTTGTCTACGGGCTTTTCGGCCTGGCGTTTTTTGTCATCTGGCTGAAAATGGGCGTCAGCATCCTGGCCGGGTCGCTGACCCTTGGCGCATTTATCCTCCCTTTGGTTATCGGCGCCTCGGAAGAGGCCCTGCGTGCCGTGCCCCAGGCGAACCGGGAGGCGTCTTTAGCCCTTGGGGCGACCCGCTGGCAGACAATCTACCGCGTTGTTCTCCCCGAGGCCCTGCCCGGCATGATCACCGGCCTGATATTGGGCATGAGCCGGGCTGCCGGGGAAACCGCACCCATCATGTTCACCGCGGCCGTGTTCTTTTCCCGGGAGATGCCCAAGTCCATTTTTGACGAGGTCATGGCCATGCCTTACCATATTTACGTGCTTGCCACGGCCGGGACTGAAATCGCCAAAACAAGGCCCTTGCAATACGGAACGGCGCTGGTCCTCATGGCGCTGGTGCTGGGGATGAATCTGGTGGCCATCCTAATCCGCAACCGACTGCAGA
>SLGU01000057.1 GCA_007136525.1 Desulfobacteraceae bacterium
GTCCAAGCGAGCCATGGAGATATCAGCGTTCTCCTGCAGTTGCAAGGGCAATGCCCGGTGACACACGGGGGAAATTGTCCTTTTTAAAGACTGTGGCCGGCAAGTTTTTCGCCAATAGTGTTGTATATTTTCGATCCCGATTTCGATTTCGATTTCGATTTCGAAAAAAACAAAAAAGAGATTGGGCAAGAACAATTTTGAGAATGGTTGAGGCAAATCCGTCGTTTTATTCCATCTTTCGCGGAATGACGGCTGAAACGGTCGTTCCCTTGCCCGGTGCGGATTCTACCCGAATATCCCCACCATGGTCCTCAATGATCTTCCGGGTAATGAACAACCCGAGCCCCGTGCCTTTGCTGCCCCGGGTGGAATAAAAAAGCTCGAACATGTTTTTCCTTGTTTCTTCATCCATCCCGATGCCGTTATCCTTAATAGAAAAGCATACCTTTCCGTTTTCCGAACGAACTGACAGTGCGATCTCATGCTTGCCTGATTTTTCCTTGTCTTCCGTGCAGGCATGGATCGCATTCTCGAAAATATTGATGAGCGCCTGGATCATGCAGTTGGCATCGATATCAATCTCCCCCATTTCATCGCCGTAGTCCTTCCGAAAGGCGATACCGTAGGATTCGACCCTGGATTCTACCACCCGGCTCATGTCATCGGCGAAATCCTTTACGCGAAGGGTTTCTTTCCTGAACTCCCTTTCCTTTGCATAGAACAGGATATCCAGCACCACTTTTTTCAAACGCTCCGTGGTTTCCTGAACGATCTGCACCCCTTCCCGGGTCCGCTGATCGTTTTCCCTGGCGATGCCTGAATTGATCAGGTACATGCCGGAATCCAGGCCGGTTAAAAGCCCCTTGATGCCGTGAGAAAGCGACCCGATCATCAGCCCCAGGGAGGAGAGGTGGTCCTGGAGCTCACTGACCTGCTCCAGGTCCGTAGCTACGGACATCACCCGTTCAACGCGTTTTTCCGAGGCGTCAAAAACGGGCAGGGTCCAGACAAGCACCTTTCGTGTCCGTCCGTCCTTCGTGATATATTCGGTTTCATGCTGGCAGGATTTTCCACGGGCAAAGGTCTTTTTCACCGGGCAGTCCGCGCATGGCGCATCCAGGCGTTTGCACACAAAATAGCAATACTGGCCGGCTGCCTCACCGAAATTTTCGGAAAAATAGGCGTTCGCCTGGATGATTCGCAGGTCTTCGTCATGCAGGCTGATGTAACAGGGGAGGTGCTCGAAGACCTGCTGCAAGGTTCCGGCGGCCGTATCATCTCTTGCGGACTCCCCGGCAGCGGTGCTGTCGGACACGTTAAGCCTACTTCTTTTTTCGGACAGCATGGATTCAAGGTTGCGGGTGTATTCATAAAATTGCCTGCGGACCTTGATTTTGTCCCGGGCGCGTTTAAGGGCCCGATCAAGGGCATCCATGGCAATGGGCTTGGTAATGAAATCGGTGGCGTCAAAGCGGAAGCTTTTAACGGCAAAATTCATATCCCCATGACCGGTGATCATGATCACCTCGGTTTCGGGATCAATCTGTTTAATTTTTTCGAGCAGTTCAATCCCGTCCATGTTGGGCATCCGGATATCGGTCAAAACAATGGGGGGCGAATGCCTTTTGAAACATTCAATCGCCTCTTCGCCGTCATTCGCGCAGATCACCACATATCCGAGATCTTCAAGGGATACGCGCATGACATCGCGAACATCTTCCTCATCATCGACGAGCAGTATGGTATTGTCCACCGTCTGTCCCATGGCTTCACCGTTTTCCTCATGCCGGCCAACCTATCAATCAAAAAACCGCGCTAGCCGATGGTTTCCTTGACGATCCTGAGCAGCTGGTCCGGATCGAACGGTTTATGAACAACGGCCACCGCGCTGTTGATGGCATGGTCAATGCCTGAAAGCCCGCTGACCACGATGACAGGGATATCGCTGTATTCCGGCTTTTTGGAATATCGGCGGTAAAAACGGGGGCCCCACTCGGGCATCTCGAGGTCCAGTGTGATCAGGTCCGGGTTCTCTCTTTTCAACACCTCGTATGCCTCGTTTCCATCGCTTGCGCTGCAAGTCTCATAACCGGCATCCGACAGCAGGGTGGATATGTATTTAACGATATTGGGGTCATCATCCACGACCATTACTTTTTTCGCCATAGGGAATCTCCTTTGTTTTAATGTTCGGAAACGGAAACCATTGCATGGGTTGACGTGCAATCGCATATTTGAAGGTTTGACGGCTTCGCAAAAAGCCCAATATCTGCGTTGCGCGCTTTTTTGAAGAACCTCACGCACGGCTAAGTACGCTCAATGCTTCAAATATTGCGCGCGCCTTGTTCTTGAACTTTTTTCAAAGCCGTCTGATCGCGACTTTTAACGGGCGCATCAAGTTTTAAACCGTCCTTTATTTATGTAATTGACAGCCTTACCGCCTGTTTTCGGCAGCGGGAAACCGCATGGTGAAACATGCGCCGCCGGTCTTTTTGTTTGACGCCTGTATGGTGCCGCCGCACTCCTTGATTATACCGTAGCTGATGGACAAACCCAGCCCTGTACCGCTGCCCACCGGCTTTGTCGTATAAAACGGTTCAAATATTTTATTCATGATGGCATCGGGAATTCCCTTACCGGTGTCGCATATGTCAACCACAACCGCACCACCCTTCAGGTGAGTTGAAATTGTGATCGTCTTATCTTCCCTGGACACGCGATTTTCCCCCCACCGCTCTTCGATGGTGTCCCGGGCATTGATGAGGATGTTGATGAAAACCTGCTCCAGGCGGCTGGGATTGGCCCGTATGAAAGGCAGGTTTGACTCTGTTTTCCATTCTACAGAAATTCCCCTGATTTTCAACTGTTGGGCAAAGATTTCCGACGCCATTTGAAGGACGTGATTCACGTCCACGTTTTCCAGGTCGAGCTCCGATTTTCTGGCAAACTGACGCATATGACTGATAATATTGGCTGCGCGGTCAACGTTGGTGTCAATTTTCTGGAGCATGTTCCCCATAATGTCGGTATTCACAGCCTCACCGGAGGAAAATTTCTTCAGTATGAAACTGCTGGCGGTTTTCATGACCGAGAGCGGCTGGTTCAGCTCGTGGGCAATGCCGGTGGCCATTTCCCCAAGAGTTGTCATTTTGCTTGCCTGGATCAATTGCTGCTCCGTCTCGAGTTGCTGAGTAATATCCGATGTGGTCACAAGAAGGACCTCCCATTCCGGATACTTGGCTTTTGATGAACGGATGTCCACGAAAAGGCTGCTGTTCTGGCTGTCAAACTGCTTCGCCTGGTGAATAAAAGCCTCGGTTTGAATTTTATGGGCATATGTGCCGCGCTCCTTTTTTTCAAAAAAATCAAGAAATGAGACGCCTTTGAGCGCTTCCCGGGTGTAGCCGTAAACCGGCTGAACCGAATCGTTGCAATCCAGTATCACCATCGTATCGGGTTCCAGGACGAATACAGGGTTTGGAATATTGGAAAAAATGGCCTGGTACCGTCGCTCGGAAGCTTTCAAACGCTCTTCGAGCTGCCTTTTGAGCGTCACATCCAGGCTCATTTCCATGGCCGCCACGACGTTGCCGTTTTCATCCTTGATGGGTGCCGTCCGGGCCACCCAGCGGATAGGTTTTCCGTCACGGTTATAACCGGCCTCTTCGAACGTATGCGATTTCCCGTCCTGAAATGTTTTTTCAACCGGGCAATTATCGCATTTCGTCTTGCGCCCCTTGTAGACCGAATAGCAGTAATCTCCTTTACGGGGATCGAACTTTTCCGCAAATTCACGGTTGTATCGAATCAGCCGCAGGTTGCGGTCCTGGATGGTGATCAGGCAGGGAACGGTTTCAAACAGGTTCTGGTATTCAATGTGCTCATGGGCCAACGCCTGCTGTTTATACGCCAGGAGGTCCGATATCATCCAGATGCACAGGGAAAGCTTTTCGATTGCGTCCTCCGGGGAAGCTTGCATTTGGGAAGCTGCCCTTTCCCCGACGACCTGGATGGCCTCGTCGCAAACCCGCAGCAGCGGTTTTTCAACCGTCCGATCAATGGCATGGTAGATGAAAAACAATGTTACAGCAAACAGGGTTGCCCCCAGGATGAGAACGGCGATCAGTGATTGACTGACCGGCGGGGCATAGAGCAGCAGCGCAGTCCATGTCGCCAGTGCGAGCACAACGATGCCACCGACCTGTGCCGTAAGCTTTGCACCAATGGTTTTAAGCGACAAAACGGGTCTAATCATAGTGCCTGCCTGTCATCAATGTAGGCCCCTGTCATCATTGCGCCGGTTGCACCTCGTGCAATTTGCGACGGAAAGCGTCCGGCACGCACAAATTGAGATCCAGCCTGACCTGCTCGCCGGGAAGCCCCATGGCCAGGCCCATAAGCTGCGGCAAATACAGAATCGGCATTTCGTAGTGCGCCTGGCGCAGTTTTGATGCGCGTTTCTGGTATGCTTCCAGGTTCATCTGGCACATGGGACAAACCGTTACAACGGCATCCGCCCCCTGTGCCGCATCAAGGAGTTCCGCGACCAGCTCGATGCCGGCCTCCGGCGCGGTGCTCATGAGGGATGCGCCGCAGCACCGCCCACCCATGTCCCATTCATGAACAGATGCCCCTAATGCTTTAATGATCGGTTCCATGGTGGTCGGCTCTTCCGGGTCGTCAAAAACCGCATACGGCCTGAGGCACTGGCATCCGTAATAGGGTGCGATGCGCAATCCAGCCATGGGATGTACCACTTTTTCGGCAATATCTTGCCCGGGGAAATCGCACGCCAGGACATCCATCAGATGACGGCTCCTGAGGGTCCCTTTCAGCACCAGGTTTTCGGTTTCCAGCACCTGGTTGATTTTCTTGAAAAGAGCAGGGTCTTCCCTGATTTCACGCTCTACCCGCTTGAGATTGAGGTAGCATGCGCTGCAGGGAACAAGAATATCGCATTTGACCTTCATTTTTTCTGCAGCTGCAAGGTTTCTTGCCGGGAGCGCAAAAGACAGCAGATGGCTGATGCCTTCGGCCGCCGTGGCGCCGCAGCAGGTCCAGTCCTCGAGTTCCACCAGTTCAGCACCTAAGGCGTTCAAGACCGCCTTTGTGGAAATATTGTATTCAGCCGCTGTCCCTTCAAGGGAGCAGCCCGGATAATAAATATATTTCATGACTGATCCTCAATTTCCCTGGCTTTTTTGAAAAGGGCATCCAGCCTGCCCGTACCTTTGGATGGAAATTCAAACGATACTTTCCCCTTGGCCATGAGCCGCATGCCAAGTGGCGTGAATTTCAAGGGAATCACGGGACTCTTCATGGACATGAAATACAGCGTCATGAATTCCATTTCCCTGACCCGGCCATGGCGCCGGACGCTTTCCATAAAACTCTGGTAAAAACGAACGCTGCGCTTGTAGATATTCAGGTTTTCCTGAGCAGCCACCTGTTTCAGCAGGCTCATGGCATCTGTCAGGGGCAGCCCCCGTGGACACCGCAGGGTACAGGAATAGCACATGGAGCACAGGGAAAATGTCCGGCTCCTGAATATCTCCTCACCGTTATGGGTCAGCAGCAGTCGCCACAAATGCCTCGGAGACGAATCCATTGCCGGGGCATTCGGGCACGAACCGCTGCAGGTGCCGCATTGTATGCATGCCAGAAGCATCTTTCTCACCGGCGCGAGCTTGTCTTCAAGGCGCCTCGCATTTTCAGAGTCGCTGCCGATGCCATTTGTCCCTGGTTTCATGGTGATATTTCCTTTCATTCGATGACCATATCGATCATGTCAAGCAGTCGCCCGTCAAAAAAGCCGTCAAGGAC
>SLGU01000131.1 GCA_007136525.1 Desulfobacteraceae bacterium
AATGCATACCGGCGGTTGAAACCGCCGGCTATACGCTCATGCCACGACGGGGCATATAAAAAACACTCAGCGAGAATTGCAGCAAAAGCCCCTTGTATGGATTTCTCGCCTGCGATATATTTTTGACAGAGCCGCAACCACCCACATAAAGGCATTAAATCCCATGGACAGAAATCTAACCAAACCAGGCCATTTATCAACCATGCGCAAGGATGCCGTCGCCATATTTGCCGCGGGTGTCGATGCAGTCAAAGGCGACAAGGCTGTTTTTCGGCACTGCCGGATGGAAGGATCTGTATTTCACGCATGCGACCTTTCTTTTAACCTGAACCGGTTTGACCGGATTTTCGTTGCAGGCGCCGGAAAAGCGAGTGCCCCCATGGCCCATGCCGTTGAAAAACTGCTTGGTGAAAGCATATCAGAAGGCGTCATAAGCGTAAAATACGGCCATGGCATGCCCCTGGAAAAAATACGCACCATCGAGGCGGGCCATCCGGTTTTTGACGCCGCGAGCGTGCACGCCGCCGATGACATCCTGGCTGCACTCACGTCTGCAGGCCCTGATGATCTTGTCATCTTTCTGCTGTCCGGCGGCGGATCCGCACTCCTGGCGATGCCCGCACCGCCCGTAACCCTTGCTGAAAAACAAGCCGCCATACAAGAACTGCTTTCCTGCGGGGCGGACATCCATGCCATCAATACCATCCGAAAGCACATCTCCGCCGTGAAAGGCGGCCGACTTGCCCGTGCGGCGCATCCCGCGACCCTGTTGACACTGATCATCTCGGATGTCGTGGGGGACGGTCTCGATGTCATCGGTTCCGGCCCCACCGTGCCCGATACAGGCACTTATGCCGACTGCCTTCACATCATCAGGCACCACGGTCTTTCGGGCAAACTGCCTCAAAGCATTCTCTCGATGCTCGAAAAAGGCGCAACCGGCAGCCTGCCCGAAACGCCGCGGACGGATGATCCCGCATTCACAAAATCATTCGCCCGGATCATTGCCGCCAACGGCACGGCCCTCGAAGCCGCCCGCACAAAAGCGGCGGCGCTGGGGTACCATGCCATTGTGCTGTCTTCCATGATTGAAGGGGACACCCGCGCCGCTTCACGCTTTCTCTCATCCATCACAAAAGAGGTCAAAAAATCCGGCAACCCGGTTCCCCCGCCCGCATGTATCCTCTCGGGCGGAGAAACCACCGTCGTGGTCAAGGGCAGCGGCAAAGGCGGCAGGAGCCAGGAATTTGCACTGGCCGCCGCCTTTGAAATTGAGGGCATGGAAAACACGGTGGTGCTGTGCGGGGGCACGGACGGCACGGACGGCCCCACGGATGCCGCCGGTGGTCTTGTGGACGGGCAAACCCTCGGCAGGGCCGCGGCCAGAGGCCTCGATGCCGCATCATTCCTCAAAAACAACGATGCCTATCACCTGCTGGAAAAAACCGGAGACCTTCTCGTCACCGGCCCCACCGGCACCAACGTCATGGACCTTCGCGTCTTTCTCGTGGGATAATCTCCCACTGAACGACCCTACAGGCCCTTGAGCAATTCCCGGGCCATATTATGCCAGTAGGGGTGAGCATCCATCTGGAGCGCTTCTTCAAGCAGCTCTTTGGCTTCCGGGTCATGGCGCCGGCCCCGCTTTCCCTTCAGCAACTCTGCCAGATAAATCGGCCCCTCGATGACCTTGTCAAAGTACTCGGTCTTCTGAAATTCGCGATAGTATTCTTCGGATTTGCTGATATCCCGGAAAGGCCATGGCACGACCTGCCAGAAACGGCCGAGGGAAAGGATAGCGGCACCGTTTTCAAAATTCCGATCCAGTTCATAGGCTTTTTCGAAGCTCGACTGGGTCTTGTCCTTCAACCCCTCCCGGAGTGCGGTGATAATACCCACGCCATCCGAGTAAATGCCGACATTGATCCCGTAGTACAAGTGCCCTCCGGGGTGTTCAGGATTCAGATCAATGGCCTTCTGGGCATAAGCCATCCCCTTTTGGCCATATTCACGGCAAACATCTTCGAACCCCTCGATGCCCAGGCGCTGATGCTCCATGCCGTATTCCCTGATCGACCGCGCGAGCTTCCAGTACGCCTCAAAATGTTCGGGATCTTCGGCAATAACCTCCTTGTAGAGGTCGATGGCCTGTTTATAGTTGTCTAGCCCTCCTACACGATAATACGCATCGGCCTTCTCGATGAGCACATCATGCGCATCGGTATCACCGAATGCCGTTCCCGCCGATATGGTCAGGAATGTCACAAGAATTGTCAGCAGACAAATACACTTTTTCATCGAACCCCTCCTTGACGCGCATTGCGCCGTTAATGAAAAAATACAGGAAACAGGCGTGCGCCTGTGCAGACAATTATTATATATAACAGAAACAATGTTTATCAATTAAAAATACGTTCAACGCCTGGAAAAATATTACAGCTGTCTAAAAAATGATCAATTTCAACCGGGCGGTGCCGGGTGTTGCCCGCAGCAACAATTGCAGGGGGTTGCTGATAGCTCCTGGCGAAGCGTGGACAAGCGCCCTGTGGCTTTGGAAGTTCATCACAGGGCGCGGCCATCAGAGAAAGCGTCTGGGCGAGCCATGGAGATATCAGCGTTCTCCTGCAGTTGCAAGGGCAATGCCCGGTGCCGCAAGGGGGAAATTGCCCTTTACTAAAAGGGCAGCTGCTTCGACCCGGGAGACAGACTGGAAGTCTGTCCCCTGGGGGTTCTGCAAATCAGGCCGGAAGACAATTTTGAGATAGGGTTCTAATTATCAGGGATTCCGGCTTCCATCTTCCTCCTCTTCCTCCGGCCCGTTTGGTTCCATATCCTGCAAAACCCCATCAGACGCTTCAGATTCCGAAGCTGTTTGCACCCTTGGGGCCTTGGAGGGGGGGACGTCGGGGTCGCCGATAGCTGCCTGCCCGTTCTTTGCCAGGTACATGGGGGGCGCGGTGCCGTCCTTTCCGGTGCCGAACCAGACGGTGCGATGGGGGAACGGTATTTCAATGCCGCGTTCATCAAACACTTGTTTCATGTGCTCCAGAAAAACACGCCTTATGGCAAATTGCCGCATGGGACGGGTTTTTATACGGACGCGGATCTCCACTGCCGAATCCCCTAACTTGTTCATGCCAAAAACTTCCAAATCGCCCGTGATATCCGGCCCCCAGGCGGGATCCTGCCGAAGGCTGACCGCCACGTCCTGGAGCGCCTGGACCACGTCGCCGTACCTTTCCCTGTATGCAACCCCTGCATCGATGAGCGCGTAGCCATAATCGCGGTTATAGTTCGTGACCGTGGTAACATCGCCAAAAGGAATCACGTGAACGGTGCCGGCAAGGTCCCTGAGCGTCAGGGTCCGAACAGTAAGGCGCTCCACGGTACCGCTGTGACCGCCGGCTTCCACCCAATCCCCTATGGAAATAGCGTCTTCAATCAGAATAAACGCACCGGTGATGACGTCCCGCACCAGGGTTTGGGCCCCGAAACCGATTGCCAGGCCGATAACGCCGGCCCCGGCCAGCAGCGGGCCAATGTTGATTCCGATTTGAGACAGCACCAGCATCGATGCAATGACCACCAGCGTTATGCGAACGATATTTTTAAACAGCGGCAGCAGCGTGAGCTTCCGGGTGCTTCCTCCTCCAGCCGCTTCCCTTGCCAGCGAGCGCTCGATAAAAGCGCTCACAATCTCCCATAGCAGAAACGCCAACACGATGATCAGAAACAGCGTTGCCAGCTCACTGATAAGAAGGCCCCCGGCAGGGGAGAAAAGCCAGCCAAGCGCCCCCAGCCCCCATGCCTCTAAGATCGAAAACACCGCAATGATATAAACAACCCCCCTCATGGTGCTTCTGAAAAACGGTTTGTAACGGTTCGCCCGCGCTTCAAGTCCGGGAAAGTTGTTTTTCAGGTCTTCAGCGATGTGAAAAAGCCTTTCCACACCATGATCTGCCAGGCGCAGCAGCAAACCGGCCAGTCCGACGGCCACAAGTGTCATGGCAAGCCCGGACACGAGAAACACCATGCCCCCTTCCACCTCGAGGGCCCAGGTCGAATAAGCGCCAATGATAATAACAATCGCGACAATGTGCCACAAATCTGAAAAACGGTGCCTGAATCCGCTGATGCGCCGTTTTTCGGGCGGCGGCCCGGTGGATTGTTTATCAGCGTACTTTTCCCCGGTTATTTCCGATTCAATGGCCGCCTCCCAATCTCTTCGCAACCAGCCGGCAACATCATTTTTATTCTGCATGACCAGGATCACCAGCATTGCGGTTACGGCCAGTCCCAGCAATTTCATTAAAAACGTGTACAGGCCCCCAGGAATACCCATGAGGAGTGCGGCCTCCAATATGAAGTAGCCGTAAACACTCAGCAAGACCACACGACGAATCCATATATAAAAGTAATGAACCGATTCATCGCTGACCGGCAGCAGACGAAGGGCCGGCGCATCCACTGTCAGCATAAGGCGTGATAATGCAAGAATAACATTTGCGACAACCCCCGCGTTAACCAGTGTCAGAACAATCAGGCGGGTTTCATGGCGGGGGTCGGTAAGGGGCAGCACCGCATAGGCAACCGCTGCAAATACCACCACAGGTATAATGCCGATAATCGTTCGCAGGACCAATAAAAAGGTCCTTGCCCAAACAGTGTCGGATTCCCGATCCCTGGCCCGCGAACGAAGCCCGCCCAATAGCCGGGAGGCAATCCATCCGCCGATAATACCGACGAGCAGAACCAGCAGCACTTTGCCCGACATCTCGCCCCAGGTGGCAAGCGTCTCCGGATCCTGAGCCAGGGCGAACAGGCGCCGGGCCTGCTCCGGCACCGACAGAAGGCCCTGCCCGGCTTCAGACAACAGTTCAGTTACAGCCTGCATATGGCCGGATACAACGGTAAGAAAACGTCCACCGGCGCCCCCGGGTTCCACGGGGTCATCGCTGAATCCGTTATCCCGTGCTGCAGGCGCCTGTTCCTGCACACCCGCTGAACCGGTCGCAATCATAAGCATGGAGACAATGGCACACGCCATCATCATGCGAAATATCCATTGAAACGACATTTCATCCCCCTCTGAACATATTGCATTAAGTGCTTTTAAAAGAAACGCCGCACAACAGCATCTGTTGATGGCATTATTCCAGGATGCCCTGGAAAAACAGGAAAGGTTTGATTGTATTCATGAAGGAGAGGCCATGTCAAGTATCGGCATTTATAATATGAACAGGGATTGCCTTGAAAAAAAAAGCAAATGGGATCGTAGTGAAATGCCTTGGAAAGTTTTCATTTTTAGCTGTCCGATGGACCAGGGAAGGGGAAATGGACGGCAACTCAATAAAATGCGATTTAAATACCCGGACACAAAAGATTTTCTTCGATCGATTTTCTTGACTTCACCGGTTTCTTGATCTATTTTTATATAAAAGAATTGTTTTGCCTGGTGCCTGCAGAAAAGCAATCACAGCGCATGGAAGCAGAACCGCTATTGCAGGAAGAGGATTCAAAGGGGTTAACAATTGAACCAAAAAGGGGGTATTAGCGTGAAAAATAAATGGAGTGTTCCGGTTGCGTTTTTTTTGGTGATGAACCTTTCAACTACGGCATTTGCAGGCGGCGTGGTCAACAAGACCAACTGGAGCGCGGAATACATCCGGACCATGAACCGGAACGCGGCCACGGACTATGCCGACATCGTTTTTTACAACCCGGCCGGCACCGTCCACATGGACCGGGGCGGTTTCCTGAATGTTTCTGCGCATTATTTCCCGAAGCTTTACGAGCAT
>SLGU01000291.1 GCA_007136525.1 Desulfobacteraceae bacterium
CGCAGGTGCAGGGGGCTTTTGCGCCCTGGCGGATATAGCCATACCCTGTTTCCGGGGCCCGGGGGACCACCCCAAAGGTCACGAGGCCGCCCTGGCCGGTAAAACAGGCGCCGGCATCCAGAGCGCTGCGAAATTTTTCGATATCGGTGATAAGGTGGTCCGACGGCAGCACCAGGATCTGCGCATCAGGGTCCACAGCTGCGGCCATGATTGCCGAAACAGCCACCGCAGGCGCCGTGTTGCGCCCGGCAGGCTCGAGCACGAGCGATCGGGGCGTCACAGCGATTTCCCGCAGCTGCTCGGCGATGATGTACCGGTAGGACGCATTGCAGATGATGATCGGTTCCGCGACATCCGCCGCTCCGGCAACCCTTAGGATGGTTTCCTGGAGCAGTGTCCGGTCCCGGGCAAGGCTCAACAACTGTTTCGGAAAAAGCCGGCGGGAAAGCGGCCACAGCCGGGTGCCGGAACCGCCGGCAAGAATTACGGGAATGATCATTTATAACCTCTTATAGTGCGTCAACTGCTTTTATTGAATATTGACGATTTCGTAAAAAGACCAATACTGAAATGGAAGCACCTGAAACGCCCGAAGCCAAATCAGGATCTGGATCGTGACGGATTATATCGCCGGGGTTCAAATCAGGGGGAAAGCAGGGCAAAACCCGTGACCGGGTCATGCTTTCGAACGGCATGCGTATCTGTCAACTCGAACAGCACGGCTTCCATGACCTGCCAGACCCTGACCCCCGTGCGAACGCACCCGGTGACGGTTTTTTCCTCCCGGCCGCATGCCATGTGCATATGCAGAACCGGACGGCCATTTTCATCCGGAAAAAGCGTCCCTGTACCCGCCACTTCGCTCACGTCCGCAAGCAGGCTTGTCATGGGACGGATGGCCTTGGCGCGCCCGTCCTCCGGGCCCACCACAAGGCGGCTGTCCTTGTCCGCACCGCCTAAAATAACCAGGGCGCCGGCCCGGACATTGTTTTCGGCAGCAAGCCGTTCAATGCATTCATGGACAATATCACCGTCTTCAAGGCGGATCACAAACACCCTGCCCCATTTTGCTTCTGAATATTTCATTTTACACCCTTTTCCCGCCTGCCATGGCGGTATGAAGCCGTGCCTTCCGGCGCGCCGATGCATAACCGATCCTGCCGTTCCAGGATTCGGCCCACCCGGCAGGCGCCGGTCAAAACAACGGCAATCTTCTCAAAAACCTCAGGCCTGCACGCAAAAAGCAACTCATAGTCATCACCGCCGGCCAGCACCTGGCTTACCGGTTCGATGCCGTATTTATCGCAATACGCCGCAAGCTGCGGGTCGATCATCGCCGGGGACGGTTCAAACAGGACGCTGACGCCCGAATCAGCGGCGATGTGTGAGGCATCGCCAAAGAGACCGTCGCTGATATCCATAACGCAAGCCACGCCGAATGACCGGAGAACAGCAGCCGCATCAAAGCGTGCCCTGGGAAACTTGTATGTATCGATGAGCCCGGGAAAGGACAAATCGCCCCTGGCAAGGCATTCCAGGCCCGAGCGGGCAAGGCCTAGTGGTCCGGTGACGTAAAGGCCGTCTCCGGGCCGGGCGGCGCTCCGCAAAGGAAAAATATCGCTTCCCGTCCCTGCAGCGAACAGGTCCAGGCCAAAGGGCGCCCCCGATGACAGGTTGCCGCCGGCCAGCACCGCCCCGTGGGCAGACAATGCCCGGTGGATGCCCCTGTAAAGGTCAAGTACATCCGCTTCGGCCGTTTCATCGGGAATGCACAGATTGATAAAGAGGGCCACTGGCTTTGCGTATGAAGCGGCAAGGTCGGAGAACGTGATTTCAACCGCCCGCTCCCCGATTTCATCCATTTTCTGCCAGCAGCGACGGAAATGAACCCCTTCCCGCTGGGTGTCTGTCGTGAAAACGGGATTGGTCATATCCTGAAGCAAGGCGGCGTCATCGCCGGGGGGGACTTTCATAACCGCGGTCGGCGCTGCGGGGGAACCGCAGGCGATCATGCGGCCGATGAGCTCGAACTCATCGCGCCAGGGCGACTCAAGGGGTTTGGGCGGGCATCCGCATGCGGCGCCCAGGGCCATGGCGCTGGCATAGGGATCGGCCGCCCGGGTAATGGTGCTGATCACGGCCACCCCGCAGGCTCCCGATGAAAAACACGCCCCGGCATTGCCCGCATGGATGCCGCCGATGGCCACTACCGGCAGATGGGTGGCGCGGACCACCGTGGCCAGACCTTCCAGGCCGATCACGGGATGGGCGTCCGGCTTTGTGGATGTATGAAAAACAGGGCCGGTGCCAATATAGTCACAGTGCGACAGGTCGGTTTTAGCAAGTTCAACCGGGGTGGACACGGACGCGCCGATTATGGCGTACTGGCCCAGGATTTTCCTTGCCAGAAAATGCGCCCCGTCCGATTGCCCCAGGTGAACGCCGTCGGCATCCGCTGCACGGGCCAGGAGGATATCGTCGTTGACAATAAAGGGCACCTGGTTGGTCCGGCACAGGCGGCGGACGGCTTCCAGCGCTTCAAAATCCCGGGGCGCAAACTGCTTGTTGCGGTACTGCACCATGGTGGCGCCGGCCGAGATGGCCGTTTCCACCTGCGCCACAATGGAAAAGGACGCATCGCAGTCTACAATGAAGTAATACCTGAGCCGTGCTGTCAGATCCTTAACCGGCATATTACGCCTGCCCGGCATGTGCGGCAAGCAGCACCTTCTCAATGAATGGATCGATCCCCCCGTCAAGAACCGCATCCACGTTGCCGATATCCATATTGACGCGGTGATCCTTGACCATCTGGTAGGGATTGAGCACGTAGGAGCGAATCTGGCTGCCCCAGGCGATTTCCTCCTTGTTGTCGTGTATTTCCTGAAGCTTTTTATCCTGCTTCTGCTTTTCATGCTGATACAGGCGCGCACGGAGCACCTTCATGGCCTTTTCACGGTTCCGGAGCTGCGATTTTTCCTGCTGGCACTGAACAACAATGCTGGTCGGGCGGTGGGTGATGCGAACCGCGCTGGACGTCTTGTTGACATGCTGCCCCCCTGCCCCGCTCGCCCTGTAGGTGTCGATGCGCAAATCGTTTTCATCGATTTCTATGGAAATGTCATCCTCGATTTCAGGATAGACGAAAACGGACGCAAAAGACGTGTGGCGTTTCCCGCTTGCGTTAAACGGAGAGATGCGCACCAAGCGATGGACGCCGGTTTCGACCTTGAGAAAGCCGAAGGCGTTTTCCCCCTTCACATTGAACGTCACGCTTTTTATGCCGGCCTCGTCCCCTTCCTGGAAGTCCATCAGTTCAACGCCGTACCCCTTGTTTTCGCACCAGCGGCTGTACATTCGAAAAAGCATCTGCACCCAGTCCTGGGCATCGGTGCCGCCGGCACCGGCGTTGATGGAAAGAATCGCATTGCGGTCATCGTCCTCGCCGTTGAGCATCGCTCGAAGGGAAAAATCCTTTATTCTTCGGTCGATCCGTTCGACCAGGGCGGCCGCCTCTGCCATGGTGCCGTCGTCCGACTCCTCCTCTCCCAGCTCAAAAAGCACCTCGCTTTCCTCGACCTGGCCGTACAGTGCCTGCCAGCTTTCCACCCTTGCAGTCAAAAAAGCCCGTTCCTTCATAAGACGCTTCGCCTTGTCGGTATCATTCCACAGGTTTTCATCGCCGATCACCTTTTCAAGCACGGCCAACTGCTCTTTCTTGCCTTCTATGTCAAAGATACTCCCGCAACTGTTCAAGGGTTTCATAAAAACCGCTGATCTGTTCTTTAATTTCTCCGTTCATCCTGTTTGCCTCCATATTTTTTTCTTTTCAGTCCTGCACCCGCAACCCCCAGCAGCAACAGCAGAGAAACCGCAAGGCATGCAGCCGGAAGCAGGTCGGTATGTTGTGTATAAAATGACCGATGCCCGGTAACGATCGGAACGGACCGGCTGATCGTCGCTGTTTCAAACAACCCGGTTCGTTCCATGACCCGGCCTGCAGGGTCCACAAAGGCGCTTATCCCGGTATTTGCAGAACGCACCAATGCCCTGCGGTTTTCCACGCTGCGAAAAACGGCCATGGAAAAATGCTGCCACGGGCCTGCCGTCTTGCCGAACCACGCGTCATTTGTAATATTGACGATCAGGGACCCCCCGTTTTTGATCATTTCCGCCGAAAGATGGGGGAATATGATCTCATAGCATATCTGTACGGCAAGGTCCGCATCTTTCTCCACATCTTTCATGGCCAGCACCTTTCCGGGCTCTCCCGACTTGAAATCCCCCGCGGACTGGACCATGCGCCTTACAAACGGCAGCCATCCGGAAAACGGCACATACTCCCCGAAGGGCACCAGGAGCACCTTGTCGTATACATCCACCATCCGGGCCTGCGGGTCCATCAGGTAGGCCGAATTATATAACCACAGATCCTCATTTTCCCGGTCGTAGTGAAACGACGGGCTGCCGACCAGAAACCATGTCTCCATGCGCTTGATGGCATCCAGGACCCTTTCGGTCTGCACCCTTTCCTGCATAAAATAAAACGGCATGGCCGTTTCAGGCCACACCACAAGCTGCGGCCCTGAGGCCATTGCCTCTTCGGAAAGGCGGATGTATCCGTCCACGATGGAACGGACATACGCCTCATCCCATTTCAGGGTCTGCTCGATATTGCCCTGGACAACCGCTATGGTCATCTGCCCGGCCTCAGCGATAACCCGGTCCGTTTCATGTATTTTATAACGACCGTATCCCGTATTCAATGAAAAGATCGCGACAAGCAGAAAGAGGCACAAAACAGCGGCTGACCGTCCTGCCGGCGCATTCTGCCATTTCAGGCCGCGTGCGTACAGAAAAAGGACAAACAGGGCCGCATTGATCGCCGCGACAAAAAAGGAAACGCCGTAAACACCAAAAATATCGGCCACCTGTATCAAGTGCAGGTATTTATACTGGCTATATCCAAGCAAACCCCACGGAAAACCGGATAACAGAAACGTCTGGAGGTATTCCAGGGCCACCCAGAAAACCGGCACAACTACGACCAGGGCGACCGGCTGACGCACTACCCGCTTGACCAGCCATGAAAACACCGCGAAGTAGGCGGCCAGGTAAACGGCAAGGAGCATGAGGGCACCGATGCTCAAGGGCATGGGCAGCGGCCCGTAGCGATGCATGGTGGGAACCAGCCAATAAAGCAGTGTCATATAATGGACAAAGCCGGCAAGAAGCCCCAGGGCAGCTGCTTCCTTCAAGGATGCGCTGCGCAGCCCGAACAGCAAAACACCCAGGGCGAACCATGCCAGAAAGCCCAATCCGACATGGTCGTATGCGCCGGTGAGGATGATCCCGCTTGCGGCACTCCAGAAGATGCGGGTTTGTTTTTCAGGGGTTATTTTCATCGTGGGGAAGGTTGTAGGTTGTAAGTTGTAAGTTGTAAGTTGTAAGTTGTAGGTTGTAGGTTGTAGGTTGTAGGTTGTACGCTGCACGCTTCAGGTCATGGGTAGTTACTTGGTTGGCCTCGAAAAAGCATATGGCTTTTCGACCCTTCCGATTCGTTGGACTTTGTTTTAATCGAAATCGAAATCGGGATCGGAATCGATTTCCTCAAATCCCCTCAAATCCATAGATCACGGCGTCTTACTTATATATAATGATCAATTTCAACCGGGTGGTGCCGGGTATTGCCCGCAGCAACAATTGCAGGGGGTTGCTGATAGCTCCTGGCGAAGCGCGGACAAGCGCCCTGTGGCC
>SLGU01000078.1 GCA_007136525.1 Desulfobacteraceae bacterium
CACGCGCGGGGTTAAACGGCGGACGGTCCAGGACAAAACGGACCGTGAAATCATTGCCGTCCCCCCGGTTGAGCCATTTCCGCCAGCCATGGAGGTCCAGGAAAAGAAACTTGGACGGCAGAACAAAATATTCCTGCAGGATCCGGTAGGCCGGAAAGGCATTGGACGGGTAGGGAAACAGGCTTTCGGTTCGCTGAAACCCAACCGGCTTTAAATTGTCCGGGGACACGACCCGGCTCTGGCCCGGCTCAGAAGGGCTGAATTCGATATATTTGAGATGTTTCTGAAGCAGCAGAAACAAGTCCGCAGCGGATGAATACTCTCCTGCCAGAAAAAACCGCACAAAATCGGGCTGCCATTCAGGCAGCGGCGGCCCGTTGAGCCGCAATTTCAAAACAACGGCCGGCGGCTGGCCGGTGGATGAAAAAAAACCGGCTTCCAGGATGGTCAGCGGATGGACGACGGTTTCAAAGCAGGTCCTGAAAAGGCAGGTCGTGCCGTCCACTGGGACTGACGAGAGTTGAACACCGGCCGGTACGGTCATGGGTTTTTTCATACTGGACTTCGGTGTAAATGCCACAATGGCAGCGGAGGGAACCGGCCGCAGATAATGCGGCCATATCAGTTGCACCAGTTCATGGACGATTTCGGGGAATTCATCATCCAGTTTCTGCTGCAGGAGGGCGGTCAGAAAGGCGACGCCTTCCAAGAGGCGCTCCACATCCGGGTCGGCGGAAGGGCCGCTGAGCATGGGTGCCACCGCAGGATGAGCCTTTGCAAAGGCCTGCCCCAAGTCCCTCAGATGATCGAGTTCCTGCTGAAAATATCGGTTTAACAAATCAACTCCTGATCGTTATTCTGCCATCATGGCCCAATTGACTCTCAAAGACGATCGGCTCTTCCGTATTTTCAAGCGCAATCCGGCCATGGATCTCAAAACTGAGCGATAAGAGATCGTCTTCGATGGGGATGTATCGAACCCGGACCGCCCGGAGACGGGGTTCGTATTTCTGGATCGTCTGGCGAATTGATTTTTCAATCTCCCGTGGCGAACCTGCCTGGTTGTGCAGTACGTCATTGAAGTCGGGCAGGCCATAATCTTCAGCGATCTGAACCCCGCCCTGCCGGGTATTTAATACGTTTTGAAGATGCCGCATTACGGAATCGATTATTTTCTTGGGATCTTCTGTCATGCTCCGGCCGGGCGCCCGTGACCGCATCCGTATCCGTTCAAGAAGGCGAGCTTCTCTCATTACGATTTCCCGCATTTGCAATGCATGGACATCAATCGCCTCCGACTGGCTTGTCGGAGGCACAATTGTCCGAAATCATGGAATATCAACTGGTGGCCATCCGCCAGTCATCGGCCCCCTCAGTGCCGGACACCACGTGCACCCAGGTAATCTTACGATATGAAAAGGAAACTTCTTCCAAATGCGTAAAATGCGCCATTGCAGGATCCTGGCAATTGGGCATAAAAGAATGAATGTTTGTGATAATGGCATCTTCCAGGATAATTCTGTAATAATTCTCTTGCTTCCCCATCGCATTCGTGCGGTACCAGTTGAGTTCACACTTGCTGAGCCTTTCCCCGCTGGACAAAGCAGTAAAAAGCAGCGGGGAAGATTTGTCGAAAACCTTTGTGATGCTTAGGGGTTTGTGAACCCGTTGGCCCGTGGGCTGGCCGGACTGCGGATCCGTGGGAACCGTAATTGTGTGATCGAATGCTTGCACCAGGATCTCGTCTTCATGGCCTTCCTGGTAAACATTGCCGACACTGTCTGCCGTAAATGCCCCTGACGTGATCAGCCCCTGGTTTGTCCCTTGAATTGACAAATAAGCTGGTGATGGCATGATCTGATCTCCTTGTGTTAAAAATTGTTTTGGTTTGGCTTTTATTCCTTATCGAGTTTTCCAACCAGGGACAGCGTAAAATCAGCACCCATGTATTTAAAATGAGGCCTGACTTTCAAGCCGACCCTGTACCAACCGGGTTCACCCTCCACGTCCTCGACCTTCACCTGTGCCTGCCGTAACGGCCGGCGGCTTCTTACCGTCGCACTCGGGTTTTCCTGGTCTGCGACATACTGGCGAATCCACTCATTGAGTTCACGCTCCAGGTCGTTACGATCCTTCCATGTGCCGATATTTTCCCGTTGAATAACTTTCAGGTAGTGAGCCAGTCGGTTAATTACGAGCATATAGGGCAACTGCAGGCCCAGTTTGTAGTTCAGCTCCGCCTCCTTGCCTTCCTTGCTGATTCCGAAAAACTTGGGTTTCTGGACGGAATTGGCGGAAAAAAATGCCGCATTGTCACTGCCTTTACGCATGGTCAAACCGATAAACCCCTCTTCTGCCAGTTCAAACTCCCTCCTCTCGGAAATCAGGACCTCAGTGGGGATCTTGGTTTGTACGGCGCCCATAGCCTCGAACTGATGTAGGGGCAAATCTTCCACCGCGCCGCCCCCCATGGGGCCGATAATATTGGCACACCAGCGATACTTGGCGAAACTGTCGGTCAACCGAGAGGCAAATGTAAACGCGGCATTGCCCCAAAGATACTGGTCATGGCTTGGGGAAACATTTTCCTGGTAATTGAACGCTTTGACCGGCTGCGTATTCGGCCCATAGGGAAGGCGTAATAGAAAACGCGGCAATGCCAGGGCAACATACCGGGCGTCCTCACTTTCCCTGAAGGACTGCCACTTGGTGTACTTGGGGCCTTCAAAAATGGATTTTAAATCCTTCAGGTTCGGGAGCTTCTGGAAATCTTCAAGATCGAAAAATTCCGGTCCGGCTGCTGCGATAAAAGGGGCATGCGCCATGGCGCTCACGCTGGCCACATATTGAAGAAGCTTTATATCCTGAGGGCCGGGGCCGAAATCGTAGTTGGCGACCATGGCAGCATAGGGCTTGCCGCCGAACTGGCCGTACTCGGCCGTGTAAACCGTCTTGTAGAGACCGGATTTCGGCACTTCAGGCGCATCTTCAAAATCATTCAACAAATCTTCCTTGCTGACATTGAGCAGCTCGATCTTGATGTTTTCCCTGAAATTGGTTTTGTCCACCAGGTATTGCAGCGAGCGCCACGCCGACTCCAGCTTCTGGAATTCCCGGGTGTGAAGGATGGCATCCAGCTGCAGGCTCATCTTGTTGTCGATCTCGGCGATCATCTCATCGACATCCGCCTTGGAAACCTTATCCACTTTTTTCCCCGGCTCGATGAGCTGGGCAATCAATGCCTCGATCCCCTTTTTGGCCAAACCGTAGGACTCGTCCCCGGGCTTCAGCTTGGTGGCCTGAACAATATCGTCGATCAGGGAGGTCGACTCCTGTGTTGTTTGCTCTGCACCCGCAGCATCCTGCATTTTTTCTTCCGGCATACGAACCTCCTTATTTTTCTTCCACGCCGAGTTCTTTTAACAACTGTTCCCGGGCCGCATCGTCTTTAACAAGCTCCTGAAGCTTTTTCCGAAATTCAGGAAGGTTGCTGAGCGGCCCCTTGAGCGTCGTCAGCGCGCCGCGCAACTCCAGAAGCCGCTTCAACTCGGGTGTTTTCCGGGCGATGGCTTCGGGTTCAAAGTCCTTCATGGATTCGAAACTTAACGCAACGTTCATTTCATCGTCAGGCTCTCCGGAAAGCTTGTTGGGAACCGTCAGATTAAGGCTGATATTCTGCTCTTTGAGGACCTCGTTGAAATTGTCCTTGTCGATATTGACGGGTTCTCGTTCCTCCAGCATCCGGTCATCGGGGCTCTGCGTAAAATCGCCCATTACGAGGAGCCTCAGCGGCAGCTCGACCTCTTCTTTTGCATCACCGGTAGCCGGCCTGTAAACAATATTGACCCTTTCTTTTGGCGCTACTGAGGATTCTTTTGCCATTACTCACCCCCCTTTCTTACGATAAATAAATTTTTCGGCTTTCGTTGATTACCGGCTGAGCCGAAGGGCTTCAGCCGGATCCAGGCGTGAAATCCGATTCAAAAGTGCATCCGCGCGCTCGCCATACCGATCATCCGCCATGGCCTGGAAGCCGGTCCATGCCAGTACAAGCCCTCTTAAAGCCACATCCGGGTCCCACTTCTCCAAGTGATAATTGTCAATATCCGCGATGACCTGTTCAAGGTGCGGGGACGCCACGTGTTTGAACGTGGAGCCCAACAGGATCTGGCACAGGGCCATGCGCCACGAAAGCGCTGTTTTCGCGGAAACGCTTTGACGCAATTGCAACTGAATCAACGCCACGGCTTCCATTACTTTCTTACGCCGTGCGAGAGACTTCGCCTTTTCCAGCATTTCGTTCATGGCATCCGATTGACCGTCAGACGATTCCGCCGCTGCAAGCGGCATCTGCGCCGTCTGGTCCGAAATGCCACCCAGTGCAATCTGCTTCAGCCATTGCCGGGTTTCACCATCGGCAAATGGCATACCGTCGGAAAATGCCAGCCCGTCCAGGCCGGGGATGCGCATCATAAAAAATGCGGTTTCATCGCAAATCGCTTTTTGCGCCGGCTGGCAGTCCTCCCCGAGGCGGGCCAGCGCTTCCGCGGAAAACCGGCACAAATCCAGCCAGAATATAAAACGGGAAAGCTTCTGTTCGGCCGTTGACAGCAAAACAGCCCAGTTGCTGTCTGTTTTCGCGCTTTCAAGGGCATTGATTTCCTGGGCCGAAGGCGGCGGGATTTGCGTTTTCCCGCCGGTTGCCGGGGGAAGGGCGGAAACTTTCGCCCAGGAGGCTATCCTGCGGTACCGGTAGGCATCGGGGTTGCTAAAATCCTTATCGAAAAGGGATAGGCCAGCGCTGCGAATCTGTTGAAAACCGGCATTGGCAGTTGTTGCGGCATCCTGTTCGGATGCCGTTTCGCCGGCGTCTTTCTGAATCGCCGGCTCAGCAGCGGGGCTTGCGGCCGGCGGTTTTCTTTCCGGCGGCATGTCTGCCTGAAGACCCGCAGCAAGGTTTTTCTCCTGCGCCGGCGGGTCGGGGCCCACGGGTGTCACCCGAAGTGGCGTTGCAGGCGAAACGGTTTTCTCCGCCTTCTCTATCATTGTCTGAATATGGCGGTTGATGGCATGCAGCAAGGGCGGATCAGGCAGATGCGCCTGAAGCAGCCCGTCCATGTCCATAAGGGTTTGCCGGATCCGGTCAAGGGTTTCCATGTCGGCTGCTTCCTGTATGCCGCCAAGGGCCGCCTCGCTCTTTTCCAGCCAGAACTGAATGGCGCCGGCCCTCCCCCGCATCCGCTTTTTGGGCGGGAACAGGTCGTCCCAGTAATGCCGGAGCAGATCACATAGAACTGTTACACCGAGGGCAAACCCGTCAATCCGGTTGACGTGGACCTGGCTGACCGCCAGGTAGCTGGCCACGGTTAGATCTTTTGATTTTTCCGAAAGAATGCGAACGGCATTGTCGTTGACTTTTTTCCAGTCAACCCCATCAGTGGCGGATGGCGAGGAAAGCTTGTCGATCTCTGCCTGCAGCGCTTCAAAATCCGGGTCATAGCGAATGTCCGATCCGGCGGGTGCGTCAGGATGGATAGGGGTCTTGCCCAGCAACAAAAGATCCATAGCGTCAAACCGATATTATTTATGTTGCATTCTTCTGACGACTTCGTAAAAAGCCCAATATCTGCGTTGCGAGCAATCTTTGAAGAATCTCACGTACGCATAAGTACTATCAATTCTTCAAAAATTGCTCGCGCCTGGATCTTGAACTTTTTACAA
>SLGU01000129.1 GCA_007136525.1 Desulfobacteraceae bacterium
AGACAGCACAATATACTCGACATTTCCGTCCTGGCCGATGATCAAGTCAGTCACCGAACCGATCTTGTTGCCTTGTGCATCCTGCACCTCCCAGTCCATCAGAGAACTGGCCAGAATGGCATCCTGCCGGGTAATTTCATCGGTGGAAGTCATTCCACCCCATTCCGAATCCTTTGCTTTTTTGCCCTCAAGCTCCTTGGCCGACGCGTTCCCGGCGAGCACCGGCGCTGCCAGGAGCATCAGCATTGCAATGAGCCCGATAAGGGTGATACCGATTTTCTTCATGGTTCGTTTCTCCTTATTGTAATGTGTTTTATTGTTGCCGGAAAACGTTTCCGGCGATTCATTCACGCCCCGTCTTTTATTACTTCAATGTTTGTGCCAGGTTTTTAAAACGAAGCGAGATATTAAGTATCATATTGATTTGTATGAATAATTTGTTTTAAAAATTCATTCGGGGCGCCCATAAACGACCCAATAAAAGGTCATATTTTACCCTGCGACCATATATGGTCTTTTTTTAAAGGTTTTTTTTCTGCAGTGAAACACGTGGTCGATCGGGTATCGTAGAAATCTGCTTCTTTCTTCAGCCTGATTTCCCCCGGGGGGGACGGTCAATTCCGGGCGGAAAAAGGGCGTTGTATGACCATTGGGCAATATTTGACCCTTTTAATTGGACGTGAATGAGGTCCAAAAAAGCCCCTTTTCAAGTAATTATCTATAAAAATCAGCATTATATAAGAATTTTCCATGAAAGACAGCGCTTTGGCACAAAAATTGAAATGCTGAAAGCAGCGAGCAAATTAATCGGCGGAAACCATGGCGGAAGCCGGTGAAGAAGGCTTTTAGCCTGGTTTTAAAAAACAACCTTATTAAAGGAGGGAAAGGCACATGAAACAGAGAATTCTTATCTTCGTTATGGTTGGAATGCTGGCTTTTGCAAGTTTTTCAGGGTGTAGGCAAATGGGTGAATGGACTGGAAAAGGGGCGAAAGAGGCAGAAGAGGGTGCAGATAGATTTGAGGATGGATACAAAGAGGGTAAAGACTAAAACTGAAAGGTTTTTTTGACGAAGGCGGGGCCAAAGGCATAAACAGGAAGCAAGACTTTTGGCCTCTCCTTCCAATCTTGGGAAAGACTTCGTCGGCGTGCATTATGCCAGTGGATTCCAATCATATTCCGGAAAAACCGCCGCCCTCTTTTTCCAGTTATACCCGGAAACTGCTGGAAGGCGTGGGCTTTACCATTCTTGCGGTTCTGGCGGTCCTTCTTGTCTGGCAGGCCCTGGACGTGCTGCTTCTGATTTTTGCCGGCATCCTGCTGGGAATCCTCCTGAATTTTTTCAAACGCAGGGTCTCGCGTTATACCCGGCTGCCTTCCGGGATTGCTCTGGCGCTTGTGATGATTGTGATTGCGGTGATGCTTACCCTGTTGATCATCCGGTTTTCCCCTATTGTCAGGGATCAGGCCGTAACGCTGATCCAGGATATTCCCGAAGCGCTTGAAAAACTGCGCTTCTATCTTTTCAAGTCCAGTTGGGGCAGGGAGGTACTGGGACAATCCGAGAAGGTCGAAGCGTTCTTCACAAATGTCGATGCGGAGAAGATTGTCGAGACGCTGGGGAATCTGTTCAGCCTTTTTTCAGGCACGATCAGCGCCATGGCTTCCATTATCTTCATTGTTGTCATTGGCCTCTATATCGCGGCAGAACCGGACACCTACGCCAGGGGAATTGTCCTGCTGATCCCGGTCGCCTATCGGCCCAGAGGTGCTGCTGTTCTGCACCGGCTCGGATACATTCTGCGCTGGTGGATGCTCGGACAGAGTCTTTCCATGCTTCTGCTCGGAACATTTGTATTCGGCGGTCTGTGGTTGTTGGGAATGCCGTATGCATTTGTTCTGGCCCTCTTTGCCGCCCTGATGACCTTTGTACCGAATATGGGGCCGGTCATTGCCTACGTACCCACCGCTTTGGTGGCCTTAACCCAGGGACCACTGATGCTGATTTATGTAACGGGATTTTTCGTGATTGTGCAGTTGATCGAGGGCCTTTTTATTACGCCGATGGTGCTCCGGAAAGCGATTATTATGCCGCCGGTATTGATTCTCTCCATGCAGGTGATTCTGTTTCAGTTAATCGGGATCCTCGGCGTGATCCTGGCAATGCCGATAGTCGCCTGTGCTCTGGTGCTCATTGAGATGATTTATATCGAAGGCATCCTGGGGGACACAACCCGAGGGCAGTTGTGAAGTGCGCCGGAGGGGCATTTAGCGGAGACTGTATCCGCCGGTCCGGTTCCAAAACCCCGTAATATCCCAGAGAGACCTTTAATACGAAATTACATTAAAAAAACCCGGGTATACCGGCGTGTTGAACGCCGATACCCCGGGTTTTTTTCCGCCCGGATATAGCCTGGTGGGGCTTTATCCGGTTTTAGCAAATAGGGTTAATATTTGTCCTCTTCGCCCTTGCCCTCTGCCTCATCTGTCTTCATTTCATAGGACTCGCCGGTTTCCGTGCCGGGTTCCTGACCGGTTTGTTCCCACATCTGCTCCTGCCCTGACGGGCTTGCATCTTCATCTTCAGTTCCGTAATATCCCCGGACTTCCTGTTGTTTTTCCCCCCGGAGGAAAGCCTTCCATTCCTCTTCATTGAATGCAGGCGCATTCTCCAGCTCCTGCTTGCTCAGGGAAAGTGTCACGGCATCCTGGTCCTCACTGATATCTGCGGTATTAACCTTGCTCCAGGGCACCGGTACGAGGTCTGTCTCTCCGAAACCCAGAAATCCTATTCCCTCAGACAGCACAATATACTCGATTTTTCCGTCCGGGCCGATCATCAAGTCAGCCACCGAACCGATCTTGTTGCCTTGTGCATCCTGCACATCCCAGTCCATCAGAGAACTGGCCAGAATGGCATCATCCTGCCGGGTCATTTCACCGGCGGAAGTCATCCCGTCCCTTTCCGAACCCTTTGCTTTTTCGCCCTTATGCTCCATGGCCGAGGCTTCCCCGGCATACAGCGGCGCTGCCAGGAGCATCAGCATTGCAATGAGCCCGATCAAGGTGATACTGAGTTTCTTCGTGATACTGATTTTCTTCATGGTCCGTTTCTCCTTATTGTAGTGTGTTTTTTTATTGCCGGAATACGTTTCCGGCGCTTCATTCATTTCATGCCCCGTCTTTTATTACTTCAATGTTTGTGCCAGGTTTTTAAAACGAGGCGAAATATTGAGTATCATTTTGATTTGTATAAATATTTTGTTTTAAAGATTCATGCGGGGCGACCATTAACGACCCAATAAAAAGGTCATATTTTACCCTTTGATCATATATGGTCTTTTTTTAAGGTGTCGAAACGACGAGACAGTTGGCGCGGTATCGGTAAGTTATGTTGGTTTCCGAATCTCGGGTTTTCGCATACGGGCGCGCAGGGTGCTGTCAGCGATTATCCGGAAGTAGCCGCGGAGGAAATTCCTGGCTGTATGCGCCGGTGAATACCAGCTCCTTGCCCCATGCCGGAGATCCGGGGAGTTTCTTTTTAAACACCTGCCGGCCGAACGAATGGATCTCCCGCAGGCCGTCGGTTTCAATGTAAATGGGATGCGCGGCACCGGAATTGTCTGCAATGGCGCCAAGCAATTCCATGGCTGAGCTGCCGTCAAAATCACCGCTCAGTTTCAGGCGCAGGCCGTTGCCGCTTACGTGGCGGTCAATGCGAAAGTTGTCTGCCATTTGAAATCTCCGTCTGTATTTCGGGTTCGCTGAATCGGCTCTCTGCATCTGTTGCAGAAAAGAATCATGATTTCTTCCGTTGCAATTAATCACCAAACCGGATGGCACTCTTTGATCAACGACTGCCAATTTTCTGCAGCCAGCCATTGGACGACCGGAAGGTATTCAAAAGCCGCCTATCCACTTTATACGCCATAACCGCCTTTCGCACTGTTATCGCCAGATCTTTAATGGAAAAGGGTTTCTGGATATAATGGAGGCCTTCTTCCAGAATCCCGTGACGAACAATGACATCGGCGGTGTATCCGGACATGAAAAGCGTTTTCATGTCCGGATAAAGAATTTTTACCTGAGCGGTAAAATCGCGGCCGTTCATCTCAGGCATGATCACATCGGTTATAATCAGGTCGATTTCGCCGCCGCTGGAATTGATCCGTGCCAACGCTTCATGGGCTGAATGAAAGGCAAGCACCTTGTATCCCAGTTTTTCAAGCATGGTTTTGGTTAAATTCAAAACAGGAATCTCGTCTTCCAGGACCAGTACCGTCTCGCCCTTGCCAAGCGGATATTGCGCCCGTTTTTCTCTGCCCGAAAAAATGGCCTCCCCGGCATGGCGCGGCAAATATATTCTAAAGGTTGTGCCCTGTCCCGGCTCACTGTACACATTGATAAACCCGTTGTTCTGCTTGACAATGCCATAAACCGTGGAAAGGCCCAGTCCGGTGCCCTTGCCGATCTCCTTGGTCGTAAAAAACGGCTCGAACAGATTATCAATGACTTTCTTTTCCATGCCGCAGCCGGTATCGCTTACCGCCAGCATTACGAATGATCCCGGCACAAAGCCGGTATGAGTGGTGCAGTATTGCGCGTCAAATTCGATGTTTTCCGTCTCTATGGTTATTTTGCCGAGATCGGCAATGGCGTCACCGGCATTGACCACCAGATTGGCAAGTATCTGGTCAAGCTGGGTATAATCCATCTTTATCAGCCAGACATTTTGACCGGGATTCCAGACAAGATCGATATTTTCCCCGATGAGCCGCTGAAGCATATTGAGCATGCTTGCTACGTTATCGTTTAAATTCATAACTTCCGGGGAGATGGTCTGCTTTCTGGCAAAAGCCAGCAGCTTGCGAACGATCACGGCTGATTTTTTCCCGGCTTCATGGATTTGCAACGCATTATTATACAACGGCTCGGAAGGAGAAAGCATATCTGTCATCATTTCCGCATAACCGTTGATGATGGTAAGCATGTTATTGAAATCATGGGCCACACCGCCGGCCAGGCGGCCGACGGATTCCAGTTTCTGGGCCTGGAGCAGTTGGGATTGAAGATTTTCGCGCTCCGCCTCGGCCTGCTTTCGCTCGGTGATATCACGGGAGACACCTGTAAATGATACGGGTTGACCCAGGTCCTTGTGCAGCACCGCACTGATTTCCATCCAAACCGGTCTGCCGTCTTTGTGGCGATGTTCTGCTTCAATGAAAACCCTGTCTGAATTGGTTTCTCCTTTGAAAACCTCGTAAAAGGCGGCAAAAACCTTCTTTTTTGTCTCTGGCGTATAGGTATCACCCAGCTTAACTTTACTTACCTCCTCTTGAGAATAACCAAGAATCCTTTCCACCGATTTGGAACAATACGTGTAGGTCATGCTCTTTAAATCGAAGGCCCAGACAATATCGTTTGACGTTTCAACCAGCAAGCGATACCGCTCCTCGCTCTCTCGCAACCCCTCTTCCATCTGTTTGCGCTCGGTGATATCGCGAATATTGCATTGCACCAACCTTGCCTTATCGACCATATAAATATCGGTATAAATGACCCGCCCGGTCTTTGTATGCACCGGCGCATCTTTGTAAGTAAGAATGCCGTCGGTTTCCAGTGTCTCAAATATTTCCTGAATGGTCCCGATATCTCCGGGAAAACCGATATCTATTACCCCTTTTCCAATAAGCTCATCATGA
>SLGU01000253.1 GCA_007136525.1 Desulfobacteraceae bacterium
CCATGTGCCACCCGGTCAGCATCCGCCATGTCCAGATCGATTTTCACATGGACAGGGAAGCGGGCGCCATTCAGGTTGAAGCGCTTGTCAGGGCTTCAGACCGGACAGGCGTTGAAATGGAGGCCCTTACAGCCGTAACGGTTGCCGCGTTGACCATTTACGATATGTGCAAATCCCATGACAGGTCCATGGTGATATCGGATATCTCCCTGCTTGAAAAAGCAGGGGGAAAAAGCGGCCACTTCATCCGCGGGAATTGATGCCATATGGTTATCCCCCCGGAAATACTCTATCTTGCAGCTGCCGCGTTTGCAGGTGCGCTTGTATGCGGTTTCATCGTGTGGATGGCGTCAAGGCGGCGTGTTGCCGCATTAAGGGCGGAAGCGGCGGCGCTTGAGCTTGAGAACCGGTCGCTGCGGGAACGGCTTTCGGCAGCCGCCGAAAAAGTGGCGCGCCTGGAGGCCAGGGTCGAATCCCAGAAAGAGATGGCGGAAAGCCAAATCATCATGTTCGAGGAAATCCGCAGCCGCTCGGAGCAGGCATTTTCCGCCCTTTCATCGCGGGCCCTGCAAGACAACAACCGCTATTTTCTGGATCTTGCCGGGTCGACGTTTGAACGGTATTTCGATGCGGCCAGAAATGAAATGGACCATAAACGCAGAAATATCGGCGAGATCATCCGGCCCATTGTCGAAAGCCTTGAAAAATACGACCGGCAGGTTCAGGCCATGGAGCAGTCCCGCCAGGAGGCTTACGGGGGGCTCACCCAGCAGGTGGTGTCCCTGGTAAAAACCCAGCAGGCGCTGCAGAAAGAAACCGGAAAACTGGTCTCAGCCCTGCGGCTCCCCCATGTGCGGGGGCGCTGGGGGGAAATAACGCTCAAGCGGGTGGTCGAAATCGCCGGCATGCAGAACCACTGCGATTTTTTTGAACAGCCGTCGACGGACGCGGAAAGCGGGATCATTCGCCCGGACATGGTCGTTCGGCTGCCGGGAAACCGGAGCATCGTCATCGATGCCAAGGTGCCCATCACCGCCTACCTCGATTCCCTTGAGACTGAAACGCCCGAAAAAATAGAAGCCCATCTTGCCCGTCATGCAACCCATGTTCATCGCCATATCGGCAAGCTCTCGCAGAAAAGCTATTTCAGCGGTTTTTCGCCGACACCCGAATTTGTGGTCATGTTCATGCCGGGAGAGAATTTTTTCAGCGCGGCATTGAAGCAGGCGCCCGCGTTGATCGAGCAGGGGGCTGCCAAAGGGGTCATTCTGGCAACACCTACGACCCTGATTACGCTTCTCAAGACCGTCGCATATAGCTGGCGCCAGGATGCGGCAGTGGAAAACGCCCGCGAGATCGGTGAACTGGCCGGCGCCCTCTACAACCGGATGGCCGCCATGGTCGATCATCTCAACCGGCTCGGCCGGGACCTGGACAGATGTGTGTCAACCTATAACAAGACGGTCGGCTCCCTTGAAAAGCGTGTCCTGGTGTCCGCGCGCCGGCTTCAGGAAATGGGGGCGGCCGGGCGCAATGAAAAAAGCCTGGATACGCCGGAAATGGTCGAGAAAAGGTCCAGGCAGGTTGAATCGGAAACGGAGGCGTATGAGACCGGAGATTAGACGAATCTTGTTTTTTTGCGCTGTTCTCCTTTTTTGGGGGCCTGCCCTTTTGATGCCCTTGTTTTCGGCGGATGCGGCTGTCGCCATGGAAAAACTGCCCATGGAAGAATGGCCGGACTTTGACGATGATGAAAACCTGTCGCTGCTGGCGGATGCCATTTCTTCAAGCATTGTTTACTACGAGCGGCTTCCCGGCGAAAGGGCTTTATCATACGGGCGTGACGTGTACCGCGCATCCGATCTTGCTGCCGGGCTTCGACGGTTCAGGGATTTTCTTGAAACCAATCCGGGCGCATGGGAACTCAATGAATTTATCCGGGAAAACGGATCGATTTATGCTTACCGTTACATGGACAGGCCGGTGGAGGTGCTTTTTACCGGGTATTTTGTGCCGGGGATTCCCGGAAGCCGGAAGCCGAGCGAAAGGTTTGGCTATCCCGTTTACGGCCGGCCCGATGACCTCGTAGAGGTTCATCTATCGGCCTTTGACCTTTCCTGTGGCCCGAAAACCCTCATCGGCCGGCAACACGGCAAAACCGTGACCCCGTATTTCAGCCGCAGCGAGATAGACGCCGGGGCCCTGGATGGCCGGGCCCACCCCATTGCCTGGGTAAGTGATCCGGTGGCGCTTTTTTTTATCCATGTCCAGGGCTCCGGGACGGTCCATCTTGAAGACGGCGGTCTTGTTCACCTCCATTATGCCATTTCAAACGGCCTGCCCTATAAAAGTATCGGCAGATACCTCATCGATAAGGGGAAAGTCGCCGCCGCGGAAATGTCCATGCAGAAGATCGCGCAATATATCCGTTCAAACCCCGAAGAAACAGATGAAATACTGCATTACAACCCGCGCTATATTTTTTTCGCCGAAGGGGCGCACGTTGCCCGTGGGTGCATCGATGTGCCGTTGACAGAGGGGCGTTCGGTGGCACTGGACCAGGAAGCTTTTCCTCCGGGAGCGCTGCTGTTTATCCAAAGCAGCAAACCGGCGGATGACGGGGCGGGCGGTATTGAAAAGTGGGTCGATTTTTCACGGTTTGCGTTGAACCAGGATACCGGGTCGGCCATCCGCGGGCCGCGCCGCGCCGACCTGTTCTGGGGCACCGGGGTTGAAGCCGAAACCGCAGCCGGGCATATGCAGCATCCCGGCCGGGTTTATATCGTCACGATCCGTCCGGGTCCATAGGCAGCCGGCCCGTGCGCGCGGTTTTTTCATAAAGCAGAAAAATGCCGCCTGTCAGCGCCAGCGCAGCGCAAATCAAGAACAGGTTCGGCGCCCCGATTTTTTCGAATAAATATCCGGACCCGAAAAATCCGACCATAATGCCCATGCCATACGTTGCGGCGTTGTTCAGGGCCTGGCCCAGGGTTTTGGCCTCGGGCGGCGCAAGTTTGTCAATGTAGAGAATGCTCGCGACATGAAAGCTGCCGTACGAGAACGCATGGAAAAGCTGGGTAAACAGAATCAGCCCGGATGATTCGGCCCCGGCCAGGATCACCCAGCGCAGGGCTGCGGCGAAAAAAGAAAAAACCAGGACGTTTTCAAAGTCGAAGCGCGAAAAAATTCTGGCGGAGCCAACCATGACGGCGATTTCGGCAATGGCGGCAAGTGCCCATGCAAAGCCGATAAAGGCGCCTCTGTAACCCATCTGTTCAAGGTGTATGGAAAAAAAACCGTAGTAGGTCCCGTGGCTGGCCAGCATTAAAAAGGCGCAGAACAAAAACACCATGGCCCGGCGGTTGAGAAACATTTTGACACTTGCGGCAAATGCGGTTTCCCGTTTTTTTGCAAGAACCCCTGGAACGGCAAAGGCCAAAAGAGACTGGACCGCTGAACCGCCAAGGATGAGAACGAGTATGATGGCCGCGGAATAAATGTCGATAAGGCGGCCGACCAGGATCACCACAAGGATAAAGCTCAGCGACCCCCACACCCGGAGGTGGCCGTAGTCGTTTTTCTTCGCGGCCAGGAGGTCCATGGAAAAGGATTCGAGAAACGATATGATCGGGGCGTAAAATATGCCGTAAAACGCGGTGATGATAAGCATCAGCTTGAAATCGGCCGTCAGCAGGTATAATGACCATATGGTGGTGCTGCAGATGATGCTGGTGATAAAAATAGGCCGCCGGATATTGTATTTGTCTGCGAGCACCCCCCAGATAAGCGGGAAAAGGGCTGTTGAAAACGTTCGCAATGCCGACAGCAGGCCGATCTGAAAGCTAGAAAAATCGAGGTGGTAGCAGTAGAGGTTGAAGAAAGGCAGGTAGACACCCAATATACCGAAGTACAGGAAGTAGTGGGCGCTCAGGATCACTCTGGTTTGAGAAGGGTGCATTCGGGAGTTGTAGGTTGTAGGTTGTAAGTTGTAAGTTATAAGTTGTAAGTTATAAGTTGTAGGTTATAAGTTGTAAGTTGCAGGGTTGTCGATGATTTCAATGCTGGCCCGTTGGCGGTGATAAAGCGTCGCTTCCCATCATAACGGCCAGCCAGCGCGTTTCTTCACTGCTTTCCAGTGCTATTTTGAAAATCATGGTCAGCGGCACCGAGAGCAGCATCCCCACGGGACCGAGCACCCAGCCCCAGAAAACCAGCGACAGGAATACAATCAGCGTGGACAGCCCAAGTCCCCTGCCCATGAACCTCGGCTCCAGCAGGCTGCCGATGACGAGATTCACCGCCAGAAAGCCCGCTCCGGCCAGCATGGCGGACCAGGCGCCAAGCTGGATGAGCGCCATCAGGACCGCGGGAATGGCTGCGATAATGGAGCCGATATTGGGGACATAATTGAGCATGAAAGCTGTCAGTCCCCATAAAATGGCGTAATCCACGCCCAGGACCATTAGCCACAACGCAACGGCAATGCCCGTGGCAAGGGAGAAAATGGTTTTCAGAGCAAGGTAGCGGTTCACGCTTTGGGTGAATCGCCGGATCCCCTGCAATGACTTTTCCGGGCTTTTAAATGCCGCCCTGAACTTGTCGGGCATGCCGGAAGCTTCCAGGAGAATGAACAGTACCGTGAGAAATATCAGGAAAGAATTGGTCAAAACGGCGCTCAGGCCGGTCAGGACAATTGCCGCCATCTGCATGGCCACGGACGGGTCCAGGTATTCCTGGATCATTTTTTCCGAAACGTCGATTCCCCGCGCCTGGAGCCATTGAACCATCGTGGCCGATTCTTCAAGGATTTTTTGCTGATAAACGGGCAATGAAGCGGTAAAATCCGTGACAGAAGCGCTGATGAAAAGGATCAGCCAGTACCCGGCCGCCATGAGGACAACCACGATAAGCGCGATGGCCAGCAGTTTCGGAACCCCCTTGTTCTGCATCCAGAACAAAGGAGGCGTGCAGATGATCGCGATGAACACGGATAGAAAAAACGGCACCATGATACCCGCAGCAGCCCTTATGCCGGCGATAATGACGATGAAGCAGGCAATTGCCAGCAAGATGCGCAATTCGCGTGTAAGACCGGTTTGAATGTCCATGGGAAAGCGCTCCCTTTGAGAGTGTTACGATTCATGCCGCTTCCTTGTATTAGCAGATTGCCGATGCCCCGGGCAAGTCTTTACCTGTCCGGTCCTTGACATCAACCCGGGTTTCACCTATTACCTTAGAGAATCGAGGCTTTGTTCGCGTCTGTGGCACATGTGATGAACGCATAAAAATCCATTACCGGAACCCGAGGAATACATATGAACCGATTTAAAGTCGTCGCATTTGATTGCGACGGCGTCATGTTTGACACGGAGAGCGCCAACCGATCGTATTATAACGACATACTGGCATTTTTCGACCGCCCGCCCATGACCGAAGAGCAGTTCCGCTATGCCCAGATGCAGACCGTGGACAAATCCATTGCAATGCTTTTTCCCGACGAAAAGGACTGTTTTGCGGCCCAGAAATACCGGAAGGAAAACGGGTATGCCCCTTATATCCGCTACATGGAAATGTCGCCGGACCTGATTCCCGTGCTGGAATACCTGCGTCCCGGATACGGCACGGCCGTGGCGACGAACCGGACGGATACCATGCAGCGCGTGCTTGAAATACACCGGATCGACAAATATTTCGATAAGGTGGTGACGGCCCTGGATGTGGCGCATCCAAAGCCCGCACCAGACGTGCTTATTTGCCTGCTGGCGCACTTCAATGTCAAGGCTTCCGAAATGCTTTACATTGGTGATTCAAAGGTGGATGAGGCAGCCGCCGAAGCCGCCGGCGTCCCCTTTGCGGCCTGCGGGAACCCGGAACTCGATGCCGATTACCATATAAAGTGCCTCGGCGAGATCAAGGCCATCTTAAAAAAGCGAACAAACCATGACGGATGAGAACGCCATTTACCTGGTTGACGGCAGTGCTTACATTCATCGGGCCTACCACGCCATCCGCAGCCTGTCCACCGCGCGGGGGTTTTCCACCAATGCCGTCTACGGATTCACACGGATGCTCATGAAGCTGATTCATGACAAGAACCCCCGGTATGCCGCCATGGTGTTTGACAGCGCCATGCCGACATTTCGCCATGAGTTGTATCCCGATTACAAGGCCAACCGGGAAAAAATGCCAGAAGACCTTGCCGCGCAGGTGCCCTATATTAAAAAGGTGACCGCGGCCTTCAACATCCCGGTCATTGAAAAAGGCGGTTTTGAAGCCGACGACCTCATCGGTGCATTGTCCAGAAAAGCGGAAGCCGCAGGTTTCGACGTCGTGATGGTCACCGGCGACAAGGATTTCGTTCAGCTTCTTACGGATCATGTCATCATATGGGACCCCATGAAGGATGTGGTCATTGAAAAGAAGGGTTTTCTCAGGGACAAACAGTTCGACCCCGCCCGGATGATCGATGTCCAGGGCCTTTCCGGGGACAGTTCGGACAATATCCCGGGTGTCCCGGGCATCGGCCCGAAAACGGCCGAAAAACTGATCCTGAGCTTCGGCAGCATGGATGCGCTCTATGACCGCATGGACGAAATCAAGGCCGGCAAACAAAAGGAAAGCCTGCTGGCATTCAGGGAGCAGGCGTTTCTGAGCCGCCGGCTGGCGACCATCGACATCCGGGTCCCGGTGGATTTTGACATAGGCGACCTTGAGATGATCCCGCCGGACAATGCGAAGCTCTCGGAATTGTTCAGAGAGCTGGAGTTCACCAGCCTCCAGAAGGAGTTCCCTGTAAAAACCGATCTTTCAGGCAAAGACTACCGGATCGTGTCCGATGAGAAAGCCTTGCAGTCGCTGGCAGATGACCTCAGGAAAGCCGGCCGGTTTGCCCTCGATACGGAAACCACGTCCCTTTCCCCCATGTCTGCAGACCTGGTGGGCCTTTCTTTTTCCGTCGAGCCGGGGGCGGCGTTCTACGTGCCGTGCGGCCACACGGTAAAAGGGGTGAAACAGCTCGATGTTGAGACCGTAAGGTCGGTATTGAAGGGCCTGCTGGAAGATCCCGGCATGGCGGTCATCGGTCAGAATATCAAGTATGACATGACGGTGCTGGCCATGCACGGGATTGAACTGGCCGGTGTGGTCTTTGACACCATGATCGCATCCTACCTGCTGAACCCGGACAAGCGGTCCCATTCCCTCGAGCAGATCGCACTGGACCTGCTGGACCATCAGATGATTTCCTTTGCGGACGTCACGGTCGTGGATGGCCGGAAAGTTGATTCGTTTGCAGCGGTACCCGTGGATGCCGCCGCAGTTTATGCCTGCGAGGACGCGGATGTGACGCTTTCGGCCGCCCGGCTTTTGGGGCCGAAGATCGAGGCGGCGGGGCTCCAGACCCTCATGGAGACGGTGGAAATGCCCCTGGTGCCGGTACTGGCGCGCATGGAGCGCACCGGCATACGCATCGATGCCCAACGCCTGGCCGACATGTCGGAAACCCTTGCCGGGGAACTGGAGACAATAAAGGGGGATATCTACAGGATGGCGGGGGAAGAATTCAATATCAACTCATCCCAGCAGCTCGGATATATCCTGTTTGACAAGATCGGCCTGCCGAAGCAGAAGAAAACAAAGAAAAAAACCGGCTATTCCACCGATGTCGAGGTGCTCACATCCCTTGCAGTGAAACACGAGCTGCCGGCCATGATCCTCCGTCACAGAACACTGGCCAAGCTCAAATCGACCTATGTGGATGCCCTGGTGGAGATGGTGAACCCGGAGACCGGAAGGGTTCACACCTCCTTCAACCAGACGGTCACCGCCACCGGCCGCTTAAGCAGTTCAAACCCCAACCTTCAGAACATACCCGTGCGCACGGAAGAGGGCAGAGACATCCGAAGGGCGTTCATACCCGCGAAAGGCTGCCGTTTCCTGTCGGCGGATTACTCCCAGATCGAACTGCGCCTGCTTGCCCATTATGCGGATGACAAAAAACTCATTGACGCCTTTTTAAAGGATGAGGACATCCATGCCCGTACCGCCGCTGAAGTGTTCAGGGCAAGCCCCGCCATGGTCACGGATGAATTGAGACGTCAGGCAAAAACCATCAATTTCGGAATTATTTATGGCATGGGGGCCTATTCCCTGTCCCGGGAACTCGGCATCAGCCAGAAAATGGCAAAAACCTATATCGACAATTATTTTTACCAGTACCAGGGCGTGAAGGCATATATCGACGAAACCCTCGAAATGGCGAGAAAAACAGGCAAGGTTGCAACCCAGATGGGCCGGATACGGTTTTTGCCGGATATCAACAGTTCAAATGCCAATGTCCGGGCATTTGCCGAACGCATGGCTATCAATATGCCGATCCAGGGAACGGCCGCCGATCTGTTGAAGCTGGCCATGATACGGGTCGACAAGGCCATTGCCGAAAGAAAGCTCAGGTCAGCCATGCTGTTGACCGTGCATGATGAGATGGTATTCGAGGTGCCGGAGGAAGAAACAGAGGAGATGAAAGCGCTTGTGAAAGAAACCATGGAAAAAATATGGGCGCTGAAAGTCCCCCTGAAGGTCAACGTGGCAATAGGGGGCAATTGGGCGGAAGCGCATTGACAAGAGGGATTCCGGCTGCTTATTGACCATCGCTTTCGGGGGCGTCGCCGGCCCCTTTTTTCCGGACCGTTTTTTCCACCGCGTCATATATTTTCTGAAAATGTTCGTGGAAGGTCGAGGGGGTTACGGTCCTTATTTCAATGAACTTGACGACGATTTCCTTGGCTGCTTTCAATATCATTTCATCTGTTTTTGAATGCATTTGACACCCCTTTGCGTTTGAGTGATCCTATCCGGGTTTTTCCCGGCCTGTGCATATTCATGGGGGTGATATAACAGATCGCCGGTGCCGTTCGCAACTGATTCCAACAGATTTCTTGACGAAAACAGCGCTGCAGCCTATAATTTTACCTTATTATGCAGCAGCAGCCGGCAAACGGTTTGCAAGAATGGGGATTATGGGTCGAATCAATCTTTTTCAGCCGGAAAAAGGGGATTTGCCATCAGCGTCTTTGGGGGAATATCTTGGCATGTTGAAAAATGAATGGAAAAATGTCGGTCGCAACGAGTTGTGTCCCTGCGGGAGCGGCCTGAAATATAAAAAATGCTGCCTGAAAAAAGAAAGCCCGGCGGCCATCGATTACAAGCGCTACTACAAGCAGAAATACGATATCGATTTAAAGGCACCCGAAGAGGTCGAAAAAATAAGAGCGGCCGGCCGTCTCGTGGTAACGGGTCTTGACCGGGTGGCGGCCATGCTTGCCCCGGGTGTGACCACAAACGATATCGACCTGCTGGTTCAACGGATCGCCCGGGACCACGGCGCGATCTGCGCGCCCTATAATTACCGGGGGTTCCCCGGGAGCGTCTGCACATCGGTCAATGAGGTGATATGCCATGGCATTCCGGGAGAATATGACCTGAAAGACGGCGATATCATCAATGTCGATATCACTTACGTGATAGACGGCTATTACGCCGATGCCAGCAAAACCTTTTTTATTGGAAGCCCCTCTGGGGAAGCCCGGCGGATTGTGTCGGTGACGGCGGAAAGCCTTCTTGCGGCAATGGAGATGCTCAAGCCCGAAAATACCATCGGCGATATCGGCTGGGCCATACAGAATTGTGCCGAAGGGCAGGGGTGTTCCGTGGTCCGGGAATTCGTGGGACACGGGCTGGGGACCAGTTTTCACGAGCCCCCGCAGGTGCCGCATTTCGGCCGGAAAGGACAGGGAATCACCCTTGTGCCCGGAATGGTTTTTACTGTTGAGCCCATGATCAACCTGGGCAGGCCCGAACTTTTTATCGCAGATGACGGGTGGACCGCCATTACGCGGGACGGGAAGCTTTCCGCTCAGTTTGAGCAGACGTTTCTGATCACGGAAGACGGATACGAAAGCCTTACCCCTTACGATCTGGCGCCTTTTGTCGGCAACCGGGCCTGATTCCCCCCAGACCGGCCCTCATCGGCCATACAGCTGTGCTTTTGTTTCCATGCGCGTTTTTTCAATGGCAGAAATGATTTCTTCCCTGAAAGCGGCCCGACTGTATCTTTCCTCGGCCATCAGCAGGGTTTTGTCCATGAGCAGCCCGGTCGCGATAGAACCCGCAATTCCGCCTGCCACGGCCCCTGCGACCGTCCCGCCCCCCGGCACGACCGACCCGAGGGCCGCCCCTGTTGCCGCACCTGCCGCACCGCCCCCGCTTTTACCGGCGGCCCTGGCACCCCCAAGCCGGGCCACAGCCCTGGCGGACGCCTTGAACATCGATTTTCCGGCGGCATTTTTGACAATTTTTTTGCCGATGTATCCACCGGCGAGAAAACCGCCTCCGGAAGACGTGGACGCGGACAGCATGCGGAAGTCAAACCCGATAAAATCGCTGTGATCCAGCAGAGTGTCCATATAAAACGTCCGGGTCACGTCAAGTGCATCGCCCGGTTCATGAATCCGGTGTCGTTCAACCAGTCGCCGGGCGGCTTCCTGAAGCCGGATTTCGGTATCTGCGTGTTGTGCCAATAATAAATCCATCCGGGTACGGACGGTTTCGAAATTCTCACGGGCCTTGAGGTGCTTTTCAAGCATGGCCGACAGGTGCGCTTCCGCTGACCCGCTGATCCAGTGGGCGATCCTGGCGTATTCGGCAAAAAGGCTGTAATACCAGTCGAGAAAGTCATCCACGCGCAGAATCATGTCGTCAAACGCCCGGTCGGTGGCGGCTTCCAGATCGTAAGCGGATGCCGCCAAATCACGCATCAGGTCTGTTTTATATGCCTCGATCTGGGTGATGGTGCCGGGTGCGACATAGATGTCGTCGATGCGTTCCGCATATTGCCGGGCTTTGTCCCGTGTTGCGGCATGATAATCCCCAATGCCGGGTTTTTCGGAAAAACGCGCTTCAAGATAAAAAAAAGCGGCTGCAAAAGACAGCAGAAATAAGGCGGCGGCGACGGTGTAGAATGCCCATTTGCGAGCCTCTCCGCCCGGTAAGGGGGGCGCAGGGTCCGGGGTCAAGGGGAGAACAATCCGTTTCAACTCCCCGGATGGCACCAGGCAGAAGGTCAGGATGTTGGCGGCATTGAAAAAGATCATATAACCCGTCAAAAACAGATGTGCCAGGGATGTCAGGGGCAGTTCCGAATAGCCGGCCTGCATTGCGGCATATGCCCTGATGCCGCCGTAGATGGCCATCCATTCGGAGGCGCTTTTTGTCAAGGCGCTTTTGTCCCGGTATACAATCATTTCTTCATGGGCGGAAATGGCGGATTCGAGATTTTCGTAGCGGGGCACCGGCATATCCAGGCCGTAAGTGGAGAAAGCAAAAATTGCCAGCATGATCAGAGGCGTACACCATACTGCCAGGGATGCGGTCATGCTCGTGATCATGTAGGGTTTGATTTCTTTTGCCAGCAGGTGGTAAAATACCCGGTAGGTGGTGTAAAATACAGGAATGACGGCAAGAAACAAAAGCCAGTCCATTGTGCTGAAAAACTGGAATCCAATCAGCATGAAAAAGGTGGTCACGACGGCATAAAACATCCAGAGCAGCAGCGGGATGAGGCGGCCCGAAAAGATCTTTGCAATGCGGCCGCGCCGTGTAAATATTTCTAGAAACCTGATTTTTCGGATCGTCGTCCGGTAAACCCCGCCAATGGCGAGGGGAATGGCAAGCAGAAAAATCGCCACCGGGACAAGCCATGGACCACGGGAAGCAATGAGGTCGTTGAGAAAAAATGCCGCTGCAACCCATGCGGATGCCTTTAGAAGGTATATTGAAAAAGATGTCGATGTTGGGCTATGGCTCATGATTGAAGTTTTAATTCAGCAGGGGAAAAATTTCTTGAAGCCATCAAAAGTTCGGATTCCGGTTCATTCACCTGTTTGAATTCCGTTTTTCGAAATCGAAATCGAAATCGGTTTTTCAAATCCACAGAACCCGACATCTTCCTTTTGAAATACGGCTACCACCAAGCTCTTCGTGTCCAGGTGATCTTTTCTTTCGATTGCGATACCGATTTCGATTATACAACAAAAAGATTTGCAGCAAGACAATTTTGAGATGGGTTCCAATAAAATAAGAGCCTCCTTCCCTTGAAACGCAGGGCGTTTTGTATTATAAATGCCATTTTGACGACTTCGTAAAAGCCCAATATCTGCGTTGCGAGCAATCTTTGAAGAATCTCACGTACGTATAAGTACTATCAATTCTTCAAAAATTGCTCGCGCCTGGATCTTGAACTTTTTACAAAGCCGTCTGAAAGCGACTTTTTACGAGTTCATCATTTTGAAGGTGTTGTTTTTATAATGGCGGGAGGGTCCCGTTCCTGTTGCATTTCTCCCTTTTTGGTGTGGAAAAGCCATGAAACAGATTCATGCAATCGAACGCGAACAATTCGAAAAATTATTCCGGCAGGAAGCCATTGACCGATTAGAAGACCGGCTGGTCGTGCTGGACGCCTTTTTGCTGATTGAGGACCACGTCACCCCGGAAGACCTTGAAACCTATCTGGCCGCGCAGGGGTACGTGTTTACCCGTGAGTTTATTGTTGAAACCCTCGAGTTGATGTGCCATTTCGGCTTTGCGCAGAAAAATCGCTTTGAAAACGGGGCGCAGTATTATGAACACAAGCATCTTGGGCAGCACCATGACCACATGATATGTACCCGGTGCGGGTGCGTTGTCGAGTTTGAAAACAGGCAGCTCGAAGAGCTGCAGCGCCGGATCGCCCGGGATTACAGTTTCTATATGCTTCAGCACCGGATGGATATTTATGGCATTTGCGGCCGTTGCCAGTCCGAGAGAGCTAAAAAGATGCCGCTGGTCCTTGCGAAGCCCGGTGAGCGGCTGGTAATAAACAACATCATTGGCGGAAATGCCTCAAGGGTTCGCCTGATGAGCATGGGGCTCAGGATCGGCGATACAATCGAGATCCTTACCAATTCCGGAAAGGGGCAGATGGTTGTGGTCGCAGGCGACCAGCGCTATGTGCTTGGCAGGGGGCTTTCCCAGAAAATCATTGTCGAGCAGATCGTTCCGGCCAATGAATGAAGGCGGACACCTTCAATCAGTTTTTTTTACAGAACCGACCTTTCCTGCAGAAAAAGCTGTTTTTTTGAAGTTTTTCTGTGGTTGACCCACTATCCATTTTGGGGTATATCTCTTAATTCGGATTGAATTTTGAGCCCGCTGAATGCCGGCCGATCTTCACCGGTATTTGAATCAAACGAAATTTTGATGAACCGGTAATAGTCGAGATTAGACGACTTTGAAAAAAGGCCAAGATCAAAAATTGCGCGTAACGCAGATATTGGGCTTTTTACGGTGCCATCAAATTTCCGCAACAGGATGGAGACATGACACAATATAAGGTTACCTTTCTTCCCCATGAAAAACAGATCTCGGTCGATGGCGATACGCGACTGATCCGTGCGGCAATGGACAGCGGCGTGCATATCAACGCTTCCTGCGGCGGAGAGGGGGTGTGCGGCAAATGCCGGGTGATCGTCGAGTCCGGAGAGGTGGGCGATGGCGTTTCGGAAATGCTGTCCGCCGAAGACCGGGAAAAGGGGTACCGCCTGGCATGCCTGGCAAAAGTGAAGAGCGACCTGACCGTGCGGATACCCACGGATTCGTTCATTGATGCGCGTGTGCTGAACCTTCAGGCGACTGCCCGCAAAACAGCCCGGATCAAGGAACTCAACCTCGACGACCTCAAGGAAAAGGGTCTTTTTGTCCCGCCCGTTGAAAAGATTTATATTGAGCTGCCCCCCCCGACCGATGCGGACAATGTGGCCGATATCACCCGCCTGGTCGACTATTTGCGCAAGACGCACGGGGAGCAACGGCTGGAATTCGACCTGTCGGTGATCCGCAAGGTGCCCGACGTCCTGAGGCAGGAGGATTTCAAGATAACCGTAACCATTGCCAGACCGGTCCGTGAAGATGGCAAGAACCGGATCATCAACATCCAGCCTGGAGACACCTCGGACCGGAATTATGCGTTGGCCGTGGATATCGGGACGACCACCGTATACGGAGAAATCATTGATCTCAAGGCAGGCCGCGTGCTTGCCCAGTACGGCGATTTCAACAGCCAGATCAGCTACGGCGAGGATGTCATCAGCCGCATCGTCTATTCTGAAAAGCAAGGCGGGCTTGAAAAACTCAATGAGCTGGTAATGTCAACTGTCAACACGGTTATCGGCAAACTCCTGAAAAAATCGAAAATCGACCCCGATGAAGTATCCAACATCACCTTTGCCGGCAACACCACCATGACCCAGCTTTTCCTGAAAATCAAGTGCCACAATCTTCGACGCGCCCCCTACGTCCCTGCATCATTGATCTATCCGCCCTTGAAACCCTCGGAAATCGGCCTTGATATGGGGGACCATGTGACGGTCCTGGTCTACCCGCAGGTGTCCAGCTATGTCGGGGGCGATATCGTTTCGGGCATCATGGGTTCCGGCATGTACAATGATGAAGAGTTGACCCTTTACATCGATATCGGCACCAATGCCGAAGTGGTGATCGGCAACAAGGACTGGATGGTCTGTGCCGCCTGTTCGGCCGGCCCGGCATTTGAAGGCGGCGGCATCAAGCTCGGGATGCGCGCAACGGAAGGGGCTATCGAGGATTTTTCCATCGACCCGGTAACCCTTGAACCCATGAACGTCACCATCGGTAATGTCCGTCCCAAGGGGATCTGTGGCAGCGGCCTCATTATCATCGTGGCAACGCTTTTTGAAATGGGCATCCTGGACAACCGGGGGAAATTCAACCGGGATCTCGATACCGGCCGCATCCGTGAGAAAGACGGTGTGTACGAATATGTCCTTGCATGGGCGGACATGTCGGGGACCGACCGGGACATCGTCTTGAACGAGATCGATATCGACAATCTTATACGGGCCAAAGGCGCCATATACAGCGGCTGCATGACGCTGATTGCGGAAGTCGGCCTTTCCATCGGCGACATCAGCCGCATCATCCTTGCGGGTGGGTTCGGCAGCTACGTGGACCTGGAAAAATCCATGACCATCGGCCTGCTTCCGGAAATCGACCCGGAAAAGGTTATTTTCGTCGGAAACGGTTCCCTCATGGGGGCCCGGATGAGTTCATTGACCAACCGGATACGCAGGGACGTCACCCAGACCATCAAGCGGATAACCAACTTTGAGCTTTCCGAAACCCAGTCGTTCATGGACAACTACATTGCGGCGCTTTTCCTCCCCCATACCGACCAGAATCTTTTCCCGAAGCTCAGGGCCCGAATGGACCAACGGCGCAAGGACCTTGCGCAGCTGCCCCATGCCTGACCCGTGGCCACCCGTGAGAAATTGTCCTTATTAAAAAGGATAATCGACCTATAATTATTGACAAATTTTTTTTTTTTGATATTTATTTTCTCTTTTGAAGAATTTTTTCCAACAGGTGCGGGTGCGCAAAAGGGCAAGTGGTTATAAGGAGATGTTTTTTCAGGATAATCACAGGATTTAGTCTTCAACTGTAATCGTATTCATGTATAAGGAGGTAAAATTGGGCTTCGAAATCGTTAAAGAAACCTATGCAGGAAGCATAAGGCCGATTACCATCGGCAAAGGCGGCAAGGCCGTGACGGTCGGCGGCTCAAACTGTCTCCCGTTTTATTTTTTTGAAGGGGAGATGCCCAATAAACCCAGGATCGCCATGGAAGTGTGGGATATGGAACCCACGGAATGGCCCGAGGCGGCGAAAAAGCCGTTTGAGGGCGTTTTGAAGGATCCCGCGGCATGGGCGAAAAAGTGCGTCAGTGAGTACGGGGCGGAAATAATCGTTTTGCAGCTCAAAAGCGCTGATCCGAACGGCCAGAACGCAAGCCCCGCTGATGTTGTCAAAACCGTAAAAAGCGTCCTGGGCGCCATTGACGTTCCCCTGATCATCTGGGGTACGACCAACCCCCAGAAAGATGATGAGGTGCTGAAGAAAGTATCCGAAGCCTGTGAGGGCAAAAACCTGGTTCTGGGTCCCGTTGAAGACAAGAACCACAAGGGCATCGGCGCTTCTGCCATGGGTTTCGGCCACACGGTGATCTCATCGTCTCCCATCGATGTCAATCTCGCCAAGCAGGTCAATATTCTGCTTGAAAACCTGGGCGTGCCCACCGAGCGGATAATGATCGACCCGACCACCGGCGGCCTGGGATACGGCCTGGAATACTCTTATTCCGTGATGGAACGTATCCGCATGGCGGCCCTTCTCCAGGGCGACGACAAGCTGCAGTACCCCGTTATCAATAATCTCGGAAACGAAATCTGGCGCTGCAAGGAAGCCGGGCAGTCCGCAGAGGACGCCCCCGAGCTGGGCGACCCGGAAAAACGCGCCATCATGATGGAAGCTGTCGGGGCAATCACATACCTGCTTGCCGGCTCCGATCTGCTCATCATGCGCCATCCGGAAGCCATCCGCATGGCTAAGGCGTTTATTGACCTCATGGTCGACGGCGGCAGCGCACAGGATGTTGCACCGGTTGAAAAGCGCCTGGCTGATGCGGGCATTGATTTCGCCAAGCTGGCACCCTCGCCGGATTTGACCATCGAGGAAGAAAAAGCCAAGCCGGCGCCGGAGAAGAAGGCCGCGCCCAAGAAGGCGGAAGCCAAACCGGCAGCCAAACCGGCGGAAGAAAAGAAAGCGGCGCCGGCGCCGAAGGCGGAGGCCAAACCCGAGCCCGCGCCCGAGTTGGACGAGGCAGCCAAAACCAAGGCGGCTGAAGAAGCCAGGGCGAAAGCCGAAGCCGACGCCAAGGCAAAGGCCGAAGCGGATGCCAAGGCCAAGGCGGATGCCGAAGCCAAGGCCAAAGTCGATGCCGAAGCCAAGGAAAAGGCCGATGCGGACGCCAAACAGAAGGCCGAGGCCGATGCCCGCCAGAAACGGGAAGACGAGGAAGCGCAGCTTCGTGACAAGCGCAAAAAAGAGCGCGAGGAGATGCATCAGAAACGCGCGGCTGCAGCAAAATCCGGCAAAATAACGCCCGCGGCGGAACAAAAAGACCCGCTGCAGAAGATCATTGAAAGGCTTGACTACCTTCATCGGCGCGTCTAAGCGGCGTTCCGGAGTTGGCGTTATAAAAAACGGGTGCGCATGTGCATCCCGATAATATAGAAATATTGCCGAATATAAATTACGAACATGAGGAGGAACCTCTAATGGCAGAAGAAAAAGAAACATCAGCCAAGGCGACAAAGAAGGCTGACCCGGTAAAATCGACCATCGACATGGCAACGCAGGAAATGATTGTCCGGTCCCAGAAACTGGGTATCGAGACCATTTTTGACCGTGCCGAAAGCATGAAACCCTGTAATATCGGTCTCCAGGGTACCTGCTGCAAGAACTGCGCAATGGGACCCTGCCGCCTGCCGATGCCCAAGGGCGGCATCGAAGGCGAAGACGCCCGCAAGGGGCTTTGCGGCGCCACCGCCAACACCATCGCGGCCCGCAATTTTCTGCGGATGATCGCCGCCGGTTGTGCGGCCCACTCCGACCACGGCCGGACCGTGGCCGAGGTGTTTTTGTCCGTAGCGCGCAAGGAAACCCAGGACTATCAGATCAAAGACCCCATCAAGCTCGTGAAAGTGGCCGAAGCCATGGGTGTTGCGACCAAGGTGGACGTTGACGGCGAAATGCAGGACAGGGATTTGGATGAATTAGCCCTCGAACTTGCTGAGGTGGCATTGGGCGAATGGGGGAAAATGGAAGGCGAGCTGATCAACCTGAAACGCGCCCCCAAACCGACCTATGAGCGCTGGGAAAAACTGGGCGTGTTGCCGAGAAATATCGACCGCGAAGTTGTCGATATCATGCACCGGACCCATATGGGCGTCGACCAGGACTATCGGAACCTGATGCTCCAGGGTGCCAGGGCCGCACTGGCTGACGGGTGGGGCGGGTCCATGATCGCCACCGATCTCCAGGACATCATGTTCGGTTCTCCCACGCCGCTTCAGTCCGAAGTCAACCTGGGCATCATGAAGGAAGACCATGTCAACATTATCGTTCACGGCCACGAGCCGGTTCTCTCCGAGATGATCGTCGCCGCGTCCCAGAGCAAGGAAATGCTTGACTATGCAAAGGAAAAAGGCGCCCGGGGCATTCAGCTCGGCGGCATCTGCTGCACGGCCAACGAAATTCTCCAGCGCCATGGCGTTCCCCCCGCAGGGACCTTCCTGCAGCAGGAGCTTGCCATTATCACCGGTGCCTGTGAGGCCATGGTCGTGGATGTTCAGTGCGTGTTCCAGAACCTGGCCAACGTGGCCAAATGCTTCCATACCAAGCTGATCACCACCCATCCCATGGCCAAGATGGAGCAGGACAACGTCATACACATCCAGTTTGACGAACACCATGCCATGGAAGATGCCAAGCGCATCGTCAAGATGGCTATTGATAATTTTTCCAACCGTGGATCGGATGTCATGATTCCCCGGCACAAGGCCACCCAGATTGCAGGCTTCGGCGTGGAATCGATCCAGTATCAACTGGGCGGCACTTTCCGGGGCGACTACTACACGCTCAATGACAATATCATCAACGGCCGCATCCGGGGCATTGCCGGCGTAGTCGGCTGCAACAACGCAAGGTCCCGCCATAATGAGGCCCATATCACCATCGTCAAGGAACTCATCAAGAATGATGTGATCGTCCTGACCACCGGGTGCAACGGCATTGCCTGCGCCATGGAAGGGCTGCTCACGCCTGAGGCGGCCAGTGTATACTGCGGCCCGGGATTGGCGGAAGTCTGTGAAACCGTCGGTATCCCGCCCGTCCTCCACCTGGGTTCCTGTGTGGACAACAGCCGCATCCTTCTGGCGGCAACAGAAGTGGTCAAGGCCGGTGGGCTTGGAAATGAGCTCAAAGACCTGCCCGCAGCCGGTTCCGCCCCGGAATGGATGAGCGAAAAAGCGATCTCCATCGGTCAGTATTTTGTATCCTCCGGTGTCTACACGATATTCGGCGCAACATTCCCGACATCGGGCGCACCGGTATTCGAAAAGCACCTGTTTGAGGACATGCTTAAAATGTACGGCGGACGCTGGGATTACGAGGCGGATCCAATCCTTCACGCACGCAAGATGATCGCCCATATCGATGCCAAACGCAAGGAACTTGGCATTGACAAGGCAAGGGAGCGCGTGCTCATGGATATGGCCGACCGGCAGAAACTGGATGCCGTATAATGCCGGGCAATCCCGGTTTTGCA
>SLGU01000183.1 GCA_007136525.1 Desulfobacteraceae bacterium
AGCAGGGAGATATCCGATATCACCATGGACCTGTCATGGGATTTGCACATATCGTAAATGGTCAACGCGGCAACCGTTACGGCTGTAAGGGCCTCCATTTCAGCGCCTGTCCGGTCTGAAGCCCTGACAAGCGCTTCAACATGAATGGCACCCACTTCCCTGTCCATGTGAAAATCGATCTGGACATGGCGGATGCTGACGGGATGGCACATGGGAATAAGGGCGTGGGTCTGCTTGGCGGCAAGAATCCCTGCGATTCTTGCCGTTTCAAGGACATTCCCCTTTCGCATACTGTTGTCCGCCACCTTGTCAAAGGTATCGCCATTCATGGAGATCCTGCCGCCGGCCCGGGCCTTGCGGTCCGTCACGTCCTTATCGCCGACATCGACCATCCGGACCCTGCCTTTTTCATCCATGTGCGTAAATTCGTTCAATGGCGCCTCCACTTGAAATGTAAGCACTGCCTTTTATTTTCCCGAACATCGCCGGCTACGGCAACCGCCATGAACCCACCTTACCGGCACGATCGAGGTCGGCCGCCGTGTTGATATTGAAAAAGGATTTCAAATCCGGGTCCACCGCCAGCACCTTTTCTTCCGGAATTTTTACAACCCGCATCTTCTTGAAAACTCTTTTTATTTTGAACTTTTCCCGCTCCAGGTGCCATTCAATTGCGGAAAGTGCGGACCGGGCATATGCAGCCAGGAGGGGTTCCGTGCCGGACGGTGTTTCCGGCATCACGGCGGCAGCATCCGGATGAATATTTGAAACAATCAGGTGGATCATTTCCTCCCGAATAAACGGTGTATCACATGCAGCCACGAAAACATAAGGGTTTTGGGCATAAAGCAGCCCGGCATGGATACCTGTGAGTGAGCTTCTCACGGAAAAAATATCCGACACCAGGGTCACATCATAATCCAGGTAGGCCAACGGCGTGTTTGTAACAATGATGATATCATCAAAAACCTTCTGAAACACCTCGATTATCGGATCGATTACCCGCCGTCCGTTCAATTCGAAAAAGGCCTTGTTTCGGCCCTGGAAACGGGAGCTTAACCCGCCGGCAAGAATTGCGCCCGAGCATGAAGGCTTCATGTTACATATCCTGTTCTGATCATCAGGGATGCGTGCGTCGGATCAACAAAACATTAATCTTGATCTCTTACGGATTCATAGTATATGGTGCTATTGTTTTCAATTATTTTCAGACCTTTTCAAGTAAAAGAACGGCTTTGTCAAAGCAGAAGGAACTATCCGCATGAAACGGAAAACGGTCTTAGAGCCCCAGGACGTCGAAACGGCCATCCACCGCATCGCCGATGAAATCCGGCTGCATCAGGATGATCCTTCAAGGCTCGCGCTGGTGGGCATTCACACCCGCGGCGTATTCCTGGCCGAACGACTCCGGAAAATCATCAGAAACGCGGGGGGGTTCAACGTCGCCACAGGCAGCGTCGATATCAATCTCTACCGTGACGACTGGACCCGCATCGCCCATCACCCGGAAGTGCGTGGAAGCGAAATCCCCTTTCCGGTCGGCGGCAGAGACATCATCCTGGTCGACGATGTCCTGTACACCGGGCGCACCGTCCGCGCAGCAATGGAGGCGCTCATGGACTACGGCCGCCCTGCAAGAATCGAACTGTGCGTCCTTATTGACCGGGGGCACCGGGAGTTGCCCATCCATGCGAATTTTACGGGCATGCATATTGATACCCAGAAAAACGAATCCGTAAACGTCCTTCTTTCAGAATGTGACGGAGAAGACCGGGTGGACATTGTGACACCGTAACGACAGTGTAAAAGCAGATATTCTACGATGACGAAAAAGGACCATGTTAAAAAGAAACCGCAAACCGTAAAGGTCGGCATCATCACCATTTCGACGACCCGCTCAGCTGCTGAGGACAAAAGCGGGCAGTGGATGAAAAAGCAATGCGAAAAGGACGGCCACGAAATCGTCGACTACCGGATCGTCACCGATGACCGCCATGAAATCACAAAATCGGTGAGCGCATTGATTCACCACGGCAGGCCCGATATCCTGCTCATCAACGGGGGTACCGGCATCAGCCCGACGGATGTGACCATTGAAGCCATAAGCCCGCTTTTTGTCAAAGAAATGACCGCTTTCGGGGCCCTTTTCGCAACCCTCAGCTTCGAACAGATCGATTCGGCCGCTATATTGTCGCGGGCAACCGCAGGCATCATCGGCGACACGGCGGTTTTCTGCCTGCCCGGAAGCCTCAGGGCGTGCAAGCTGGCCTGCATTGAGTTGATTTTACCAGAAATCGGACACATTGCCGCACACCTGCAAACCGGTTAGAAGCCATGAGACGTACCCGGAATCACCATAAACCGATTACGGAAAGAGATACACCATGTTTGGAATAGGAATGCCGGAATTGATACTGATTCTGGCCGTGGCCCTCATCGTCATCGGTCCCAAAAAGCTGCCCGACCTTGCCAGGTCTCTGGGAAAAGCCTTAAACGAGTTTAAAAACGTTACCCAGGACGTCAGGGATTCCATCAACACCGATGTCAAAGACATCAAGCCCATTGAAAAGAACGGCCCCGGCCGGATTGGCCGTCGCACCGGGACGGACATTTCCGAGAAAGAGGCGGAGGCCGTATCGCATACGCAAAAAGAGCCCGGCCCGGCGGAAAAGACAGGTGTCCCCGAATATGACGATGCAGCCGCGGAGAACCCGGAGGAAACCCTGAAAAACAATGAATGAAGACGCGGATAAACTGCCTTTGACGGAGCACCTGGAGGAGTTGCGCAAACGGCTGATACGGTGTATCATCGCCATATTGGCCGGTTTTGTGATTGCCTATGCATTCAAGGAACGGCTCTTTGATATTCTTGCCGCCCCCCTGATCAATGTTATGCGCCAGGGGGACACCCTAATTTTCACCGGCATCCCCGAGGCTTTTTTCACTTATCTCAAAGTGTCCCTCCTTGCCGGGCTTTTTATTGCCGCGCCCTTCATCATCTACCAGTTCTGGATGTTCGTGGCGCCCGGTCTCTACCGGCACGAACGGAAAACGATGATACCGATCATATTCATATCGTCCTTTTTTTTTGTCGGGGGCGCCCTGTTCGGCTATTTTGTCGTTTTTCCCTTAGGCTTCAAGTTCCTTTTGGGGTTTGCATCGGAATCCATCCAGGCGCTGCCGTCCATGCGCGAATACCTGAGTTTTTCCGCCAAGCTCCTGCTTGCCTTCGGCATTGTATTTGAACTGCCCATTGTCATCACCTTCCTGGCACGGCTGGGCATCGTCTCGGTCCCCTTTCTCAAGAAAAACCGGAAATACGCCATTCTGATATTCTTTGCAGGTGCAGCGGTGCTGACCCCGCCGGATGTGGTCACCCAGACCCTTCTGGCAGTTCCCCTGATTATTTTATACGAAGTCAGCATCATTGGGGCGCGCCTTTTCGGACGGGAAAAAGCGAAAGCCGATGCCGAAACGGGTGATAAAAACGGGCAGTGATTGCGTTGGCCCCCCACTGAATTTGTTTGACACGAGGGTATGTTTCTGGTATTTATTTTATTTGACGCAATGAATAACGACTCAAACATTTCAAACATTAACCATGTTATTTCAGGATATATGATTACTTAATCAGGAGGTGTATGAATGAATAGAAAATCGATACTGGCTGTGCTTTTCGCAGGCGTTGCAACACTTTTCATCGCAGCTGGCCTCAACGCGGGCCTTGAGGGATGCCCCGATGTGATCACCATGAAGCACGAAGCCGCCTTTGAGCAGCACCGTATGGGCATCGTTGATTTTACCCATACGAAGCATGTCGAGGAATACGGTTACAGCTGCGGCGATTGCCATCATGACGCGGACGGGGTTCCCACAAACGATATCACCTGCGAAGACGACATCAACCGTTGCATCGACTGTCACAGCAAACCCGGACAACCGCGTGTGGACCGCAGCCTGCCTGAAGATGAACGTCTGAAGCTGGAGCGTGAATACTTCCTGGGCGCCATTCACCAGAACTGCATGGACTGCCATAAGGTCTACAACCAGGAAACCGGAGAGAACACAGCGCCGGTCGCCTGCACCCAGTGCCATCCAAGGCCGTAAGCCTTTTTAATTTTCCACTGTACATAAAAAAGCCGGACTGCTTTTTAGCAGTCCGGCTTTTTTATGTACATTAACGGCCAGGAACACACCCCGGCCGCAACCTTCACCCGATCATCCTACAACCTTGCAACTTATAACCGTCGTCCCCCGAACGCCCTTGCCAGCCGGACAAGCGACTGCGCCCACTGCGGATAACCCAGGGCATGGAGGTGGGTATAGGTTGCCATCACGTTTCCGATGCACACCCCGTCTTTGGGACCGTCGGTGCAATCCAGAAATCCGCGCCCCTTTTTCATGTCAAAGACAAGGTCGTGATCGCCACCGTTCCATTCCAGAACCCGTGAATAATGAAATTCATGCCCCTTGAGGGTCATTCCCTTTGGAAAATAAGGGTTGTCCCGGTTGACGGTGACAATGGTGTAGCCATGCCCCTGGGGCCGCGTGGAAAAACCGAAAACAACGGGCAGGACACCTGCCATGGGATAAGACCGGTCCAGTACCAGGGCTTCCCCGAGGTACATGAGGCCGCCGCATTCCGCGTATATGGGAAGGCCCTTTTCAGCCATTGTTTTCAGGGCCTTTTTGAACCGCTCATTTTCTGAAAGCGCCCGGGCGTGGGTTTCGGGAAAACCGCCGCCGATATACAAACCGTCAATATCTGCAAGATCCGATGGATCAAGGGCGCTGATATACACCAGGTCGGCGCCGGCCATGGTAAGGGCTTCAAAATTTTCAGGGTAGTAAAACTGAAACGCACTGTCCACGACAACCCCGATACGCGGGCGGCTTTCAGTTTTAACCCCTTCGGTGCCGCCGGAAAAAAACGTTCCCTGAGGTTGTGGCAACTCGTTGCAGGTGGAAGATATACCTGAATGAAGCGCGCTGTTGATATTATCGTCAGGATTTTGCTGAAGTTGAATCCCCTCTGCAATCCGGCATATGGCAGGAAGATCGATGTGCGCATCCGCCATCCGGGTTGCCGCTTCAACGGATGCAGCAGCCCACTCATGCTCCGGCGCAGGGGTAAGCCCCATGTGACGTTCGGGAAAATCCTTGCCGGGAAGCTTGGGGATGGCGCCCAGGACCGGAATATTGCAATAGGACGCAATGCAATCCCGGAGGAGATTTTCGTGCCGTTGGCCTGCAACGCGGTTAAGGATGACCCCGGCAATCTTCACACGCGGGTCAAAGCCGATACACCCCATAACCAGTGCAGCCATGGTGCGGGTGCTCTTGGTGCAATCCATGCATAAAATCACGGGTGTCTGAAGAAGTACAGCCAAGGCGGCGCTGCTGGTGGAGCCGGTCGCATCCAACCCGTCGTAAAGCCCACGGTTTCCCTCGATGATGGCGATATCGGCATTTCTGCTTCGGAGGGCGAAAGAGGTAGAAACAAGGTGATCTGGGAAAAGAAATGAATCCAGGTTATGGCAAGGCCGGCCGGCAGCCATGGCCAGCCAGCCTGCATCAATATAATCAGGCCCCTTTTTGAAAGGGGCAACTGTTTTGCCGGATCGGGCCAAAG
>SLGU01000190.1 GCA_007136525.1 Desulfobacteraceae bacterium
GCCTTTGCCAGCCGACGGGTCTCTTCTATATTGGGACCGCTTCTCATGCCGTCCCTCTCGATATCCGTGAAATTGATGGCGGCCACTCCGGCGTCCTCAAACTGCCTTCCCAGCTGGATCGCGGAAACGTCCGTTGTTTGGGTCCAGCCCTCGATGGCCACCATGCCCTTTCTGGCGTCGATTCCCACGACGATACGGCCGGGCCACAGCCGGCAGGCATTTTCAACCAGCGCGGGGTTGTTCACGGCTTCGCTGCCGATGACCACCCGCTGGACGCCCAGATCAAAATACATGGCAATGGTGGCCTCATCGCGTATACCACCGCCGACCTGAATGGGAATGGTGGTTTTTTCGACAATCCTGCGTATGGCATCGAGGTTGCCGGGCCGTTTTTCCACCGCACCGTCAAGATCCACCACGTGCAGCAGCGCTGCGCCCTCGGACTGCCAGCGAACAGCCATGGCGGACGGGTCATCGGAAAAAACGGTTTCCTTATCCATTTCACCCTGCAGGAGCCGGACGCAGCGCCCCTGCTTGATGTCAATTGCGGGAATGATGATCATTGAATACTCCGTTTGCACATACCGGTTTAGAGTTTTCCCTTGGACGAATGAACCCCTGAAATGCGGGAATCTAAACGCACCGCACAGTCCATGGCCCGGGCAAAGGACTTGAAAATCGCCTCCGTCATGTGATGGTCATTTTCCCCGTACCGGACCTCGATGTGGAGGTTCATGCCGGCCGTCATGGCAATCGCCCGGAAAAACTCCTTTGCAAGGTGGGCATTGAACCCGCTTGAGGAAACAACAGCGGCCGGCAGCAGGTATACAAGGTAAGGCCTGCCGGAGATGTCTGCAGCGACCGTGCACAGGGCGTCGTCCATTGGGGTTGCGGCATAGCCGTAACGCACAATGCCCTTCTTTTCGCCAAGGGCCTCTTTAATGGCTTCCCCCAGGACAAGGCCCACGTCTTCAACCGTATGATGGTAATCCACGTGGATGTCTCCCGAAGCCTTCACTGTCAGGTCAAAAAACCCGTGAACGGCAAAGAGCGCCAGCATATGGTCAAAAAACCCGATTCCTGTTGAAATATCGTGGATACCGGCGCCGTCAATGTTTAAATCGACAATAATTTCAGTTTCTTTGGTCTTTCTTTCCAGGTGCGCGGTTCGTTGCATGGTCTGTTATCCTGATTTTGTTGGGTATTCTGGGAGTGATAATGTCTCACGGATTTATAACCGGCTTGCCCCTGCATGTCAAGGAAACAGGTGCATCCTGTGAAACAGCCAATTCCGGCTTGCAAAATCAAGCGATTATAGATATAATCAGAAGCATATTTTTATATACCGGCCTGCCGGATGTTTCGCATTTCCCCGATCCGGACAGCCGCTACAGCCGGAAACTGTTCTTGCGCATCCCTGTCCGCCGCATGTTCGCTGATGGATTGCCTGATCGCACACATGGCAAAGCCATCGTTTGAATGCCACTGACCATCGAAGAGCCGACCATGCTACTGTTAAACGCGAATTCAATCAACAGCCTTCTATTGTTTATCCTGCTCTTCGGCATGCTGTGGTACCTGATCGCCCGTAGCGAAAAAAACCGCGAAGCTGTATTTCTCATCATATTCATCATTCAACTGGTACTGTGGCAGTTCTGCTTTCTCATCCGGAACATGTTTTTCGACCCGGCAGCCGACCTGCCGCTTTTTTATTTCCTGCATTCCGGCTATACTGTTTTTTCATACACGGCTCTGGCCATGTTTTCCTATTATTTTGTTACACCGGTGTTTAAAAAAGAGTCACAAATCGTTTTTTTTGTGGGAATGGCAGTGTCCGTCGCCTTTTTTCTCTACTCGGTCGCTGTCGTGTTCCCGGGCGGGGTGCAAACCTACCTGAACCCCGTTCTCCATGTGTATGAGGCCGAACCCGCACCGCACCGCAAATACATCCTCTACAGCCTGCTCATCCTGATTTTATTAACAGCCAAAAACATGGTCTACAAAATCGCCGTACTGCGCGGGGAGCAGCGCGCATTTGTGCTGCATATCAGCGTTGCGATGCTGACCGGCGTCTTTGCGGTTGTCGGGGTATCTTTCCTTCATCAATTCTATCCCATTCCGCCAAACATCCACAACACCATCAACACGTATCTCTCTGGCATGCTGTTCATCTATTTTTACCTGGTTTACCTCAGCTACTCGAAGATACAGTTTTTGTATTTTGACAAAACCATCCTGCTGATCCTGTTTACCGTCATCATCATCGTCAGCTTGACCATGTCCCTGTCATACCTGTTTTACGAGCGCGACTACATCAGGACCAAACAGGGCATGGCGGACAGAATCGCACTTGATATAGATGCTTACGAAAATAATGAGGAGCGGGTTTCCAGGCGGATCGGCCATTTATACAGCGATGAATTCGGCTATATTGTCAAGCGGGATGAAGCAGGCAACCTGGAGCGGGTCTATCATGACAGGGCGGGCGTCTTCGGGAAAGCAGCCGTCGAACCCTATATTAAAACCGGCAGCCCCGTGTTTCAAACAATAGACGGCGCCTACTTCTATTGTTTTCAAACAACAGGCATCAACGGGGATCTCCATGCCGGCGTGCCATACCTGGAATACCGAAAGCACATCCACAACTTTGCCATGGCCTGTTTTTACATGGTTCTGGTTATTATCGGTGCTCTTTTTATTTTCATGCGCCTGGTCATCTTCATCGGGCTGACACGGCCCCTGAAACAGCTCCTTTCAGGCATCCGCGAAATCCGAGGCGGCAACCTGAATCATAAAATCAACCTTTCGGCACAAGATGAAATCGGATTCATCGCGGCGCAGTTCAACCTCATGGTTGATGACCTCCGCATTTCTGATGATATTATCCGGAAGTCCGAGCAGAAATTCAGGGAACTGACCGGCATGCTGCCGGATATCGTATATGAGACGAATTTGAACCTCGATATCACTTACCTCAACCAGGCCGGTTTCGACATCACCGGTTTTGATACAGATGACTTGAAAAAAGGCCTGTCGCTGCATGATTGGGTCGATGAAAATGAATTCGGGCGGCTGCAATCCATGCTTGCCGGAAAATGGGAAAATCTGTTCCAAGCCATCATTACCCACCGCATTAAACGAAAGAACGGGGATATTCTTCACGGTGAAAACAACGCGGCCATTATATACGAGAACAACCGGCCCGTCGGCCTTCGCGGCGTCATCAGGGACGTCACCGAAAAAATCAGGATCGAAAACAGCCTGATCCAGGCCCAGAAGATGGAAACCATCGGCACCCTGGCGGGCGGCATTGCACACGATTTCAACAACATTCTTACCGGCATCACGGGCACGGTGTCGCTGTTGGAATTCAAGGCGGAAAAATCCGGTGACGCCATTGCCGAAGAGATCAAAAAAGATCTCAACACCCTCAGGAAATCCGCTGACCGTGCAGCAGACATGGTCAGCCAGCTCCTGGCCCTTTCCCGCCACCGGAAACCGGCTCTCGAACGGACCGATATCAACGGGGTGGCAAAAAATGTCTATGAAATCTGCAAAAACAGCTTTGACAAAAAAATCCGGCTGAATTTCCAGTACCAGGAAGGCGGGGCATTCGCCCTTACCGACGAAACACAGATGGGGCAGGTGCTGCTGAACCTGTGCATCAACGCGCGCGATGCCATGACCTTCATGCGGCCTGAAGGGGATTCCCAATCCGGTGAACTGTCCGTCCTTGTGGAGCGCTTCGAACCGAAGCACCTCCCCCATTCCAGGATCCCTGAAATGCCCGAGCGCCCGTATATCCGCTTGCGCGTGCGCGATACGGGCGTCGGTATGGACTCCCGGACGCGGTCGCGGATCTTTGACCCGTTTTATACCACCAAACCGAAAGACAAGGGCACCGGGCTCGGCCTGACGATGGTGTACAACATCATGAAGCAGCACGACGGCTTCATTGATATACAGTCCCGGGTTTCTCAGGGAACGACCATTGATCTCTACATTCCTGCTGATGATTCCCCTTTTCATCAAATACCCGCAAAACTGAAAGATGTTGCGCCGGAAACCACATGCGGCACCCTGCTTCTGGTTGATGATGATCCGATCATTCAAAAAACATGCGGGGCAATGCTGTCCACCTTGGGGTGCCAGGTTATCACGGCCAGAAACGGCCGTGAAGGGGTGAATGTGTATCGCGCGCAGAAAGACGCCATTGACGGTGTCCTCCTGGATGTTGAAATGCCGGTGATGTCTGGAAACGAGGCCTTTGAAGAAATCAGGGCCATCAACCCCAAAGCCCGGGTGCTGGTCTCATCGGGATACCGTGATGACCCGCGCATCGACAAAATGATAGAAAACGGCGCCCTGGGCTTTATCCAGAAACCCTACACCCTGAAAACCCTCTCGAAAAAAATAGCCCTTATCATCCAGGAGGAATAGCTGAGAATGCAACCTCTGCTGTTGCGCTCTCATGCGTTTGGCCTTCAAGGTAGCGTTCGACCAGTTCTTTTGTTTTGATCAACCCATCAACCGCCCTTATCTCAAGCGTCCACCAGCGGCAGCCCGTCTCGGAAATAACATCGAGACGATCGGCGATATCAGAGAGCCTTTCAGGCGGGACATGGCCGACGCCATCGATCTCGTCATGATAGACATGGGCATTGCAAACGCAATCCATGTGCGGGGTGACAAAGTCTTCACAGCCGAACTGCTGGGTTCGCACGGCTTCACAGGCCCGGGCGTGGCCGATGTCGAAGGTCACGCCGGCGTCGGTGAGACGAATGAGCTTTTCATACAGATTCGGCTTTGAGGTCCATCCCCAGGCAAGGTTTTCAAGACACAACCGTACATTGTGTTTCCGCCCGTAGCGCACCAGGGCGCGCAGGGTCTCGATGGTGCGCTCCCACGAGAGCATGCGGGTCGTTCCATGTCCCAACCCCACATGAATGGTCATGTATCGGCCGCCGGCCTTTGAAATCAGTCGAATGATGCGCGCGAAAATATCTGCAGCCCGCATTTGTTCAGCAGGGTCTTCATGACCGATATCCAGCTGAAAAAAAGGGCAGTGATAGCGGACCTCAAACGGAGCGAGGGCTCTCATGCCCTTCACCCACAGGGATTCATCCCTGGGGGTCTTGGGGAGGCTTTCCAGATCGAATGACCAGTCTATCCCGTCAAACCCATGATCGCGGCCGAAAGCCCTCAGCGTTTCCATATCCCCCATAAAATTGCACATGGCCAGCTTGACACGGTCTGTCCCCTTTTTTCTATTATAGTGTCTCAAATAGCGCCTCGATGCGGGTTTTCAACTGGCCGACATCTGCGTCGGAATAATCCGTTTCCACCTTCAAAAACCCAAGGCCGTGTTTTTCCGTGACATGATTGCCGACCCGGTAGGATTCCACGTTGTACCCATGGCAGGCCTGGAGAATAAAATCAATGACCACGTCTGGCTTGTATATCTCAATCATGCTGGACAATGCGTCCATGCGGCCGTTGTTGGGGGTCATGCAGGCACAGGGGATTTTCAGGTACCGCTCTGCGAGCGCCCCCATGGGGTCGCCCGTATTTTCGGCAAAATCATTGTTGAATATCTTGATGCCGGTGCAGGAATCCGGTGCGACCACCAA
>SLGU01000323.1 GCA_007136525.1 Desulfobacteraceae bacterium
ATCGCGCACTGCCTTATAGCGGAGAGATCACCCTTTTTTGTCCCAAAAGAAATTATGCTGGGTATGAGGACCCTTTTATGGGCTGGGGAGGCGGCCTGACAAAAGGTGTGCAGGTGCATCCGCTTTCCATGTACCCGGCTGGAATGCTTGTGGAGCCATTTGTGGCCGAACTGGCGGATAAACTTGAAAAGAGTCTGGCTCGCGCCCGCACCCATTCCGCTTATGTGAAAAATAATGGACTAACTAAGAACAATTTTAGCCCGCACCGGTCGGGTGAAATTGTCACGGGGGTTTTTTGAAATGGATTATGCCCGAGATGTACGCAGTTTTATTGTCGACAATTTTCTTTTTGGCGATGAAGACGGTCTTGACGACAATGCTTCTTTTATGGAAACCGGCATCATCGATTCGACCGGAATACTGGAGCTTGTCGCCTATTTGGAAAAATCGTTCGGTATAATCGTCTCTGATGACGAATTTATCCCCGAAAATCTGGGCTCCATAGCCGAAATTGCCGGTTATCTGGAACGCAAACAACACTTGGAAGATATCAGGAATTAGCGCGTGATGATGAATTATCTGGTACAGCATTTTCTGGAAAACGCCGCGCATCGGACGCCCCACAAGATCGCATTGATATGTGGCGATCAACGGCTGACTTACGGCCAGGTCAACGAGCAAAGCAACCGGCTGGCATGCCGGCTTGAACAATCCGGGGTAAAGCGGCAGGACCGGGTTGCGATCCTCCTTGACAACTCGGTTGAATCGGTGATCGCCCTTTTCGGGATCCTCAAGGCCGGCGGTATTTTTATCATGCTCAGCGCCACCATGAAAGCAAGAAAGCTTTCCTATATTCTTTCGGATTCCGCAGCCTGCGTGTTGATCACGCACCGCGGCAAGGCCGCTGATGTTTTGGAAAGCATCGGGCATGCAGGGGCACTGGAAAATATTATCTGGGTCGGCGCTGTGCCGGAGCAGGTCAACGCCGTACCCAGCCGCATCCGGCATCTCGTCTGGCAAGAATGGCCAGGCGACGGCACCATGGTGCCCCCGCAGGCGGGCCGGCGTTCGATCGACCGGGACCTGGCTGCCATTATCTATACGTCCGGATCCACCGGCGAGCCCAAGGGGGTGATGTCCGCGCACTGCAATATGGTCGCGGCGGCAGAAAGCATTACGCACTACATTGAAAATGCGGCGGACGACATTATTATGAACGTGCTGCCCCTGTCTTTTGACTACGGCCTTTATCAGGTCCTTATGGCCTTTTTATGGGGGGCCACGGTGGTATTGGAAAAATCCTTTCTCTTTCCGGTCAGAATTCTTGAAAAAATTCAAAAAGAACGGGTGACGGGTTTTCCCATTGTTCCGACAATGGCGGCGCTGCTGCTTCAAATGGAAAATATGGACCGGTTCGACTTTTCCTCTCTCCGGTATATAACCAACACGGCCGCGGTGCTGCCGACCGTGCATATCCGTAAGCTGCGGGGACTTTTTCCGGCTGTGAAGATTTTTTCCATGTACGGTTTGACCGAGTGCAAGCGGGTTTCCTGGCTTCCTCCGGATCAAATCGACATCCGGCCCGAGTCGGTTGGAATCCCCATGTGCAACGAAGAGGTGTTTATCGTAGATGAAAGCGGCCGTGAAGTCGCTCCGGGGCAGGTCGGCGAACTGGTCATCCGGGGGGCGAATGTGATGCCGGGTTATTGGAATGCGCCGGAAGAAACGGCCAAAAAATTCAAGGCCGGGAGATATCCCGGCGAATTTCTGCTTTACAGCGGTGACCTTTTTAAGCAAGACGACGCGGGCTTTCTCTATTTTATCGCCCGCAAGGATGACATGATCAAGACCCGGGGGGAGCGGGTGAGCCCCCGGGAAATAGAGGCTGTCCTGCTCGAAATGGAAGGGGTGGCGGAAGCGGCCGTGGTCGGCCTTTCCGATGAGGTGCTCGGGCAGGCGATCAAGGCTTTTATTGTCAGAAATGCAAAGGGGGACATCACCGAGCAGGCCGTTCGGAAGCATTGCCTGGTGCACCTGGAGTCTTTTATGATGCCCAAATATATTGCATTTGCAAGGGTCTTACCCAAAAATGCCAGTGGAAAAATTGACAAAAAGAAGCTTTGTCAGAGCGAGCGTTCCGGTTTAACCGCTGCCGATACGAATAAAGCGGATATAGGCGGGTATATTTGAAATCGAGGGAATAAGGTAATAACGGTATGGCGTCGATCATGACAGAAAGCTGCTTTATCTCCGGAATCCGAACATGCGTGCCGGCACGCACATCGGACAACCTGTACGACAACACGGCGTTTTCTCCTGCTGAAATTCGCAAGGTGGTTGCGATGGCAGGCGTCAGGAACCGGCGGATCGCAGATGAGACCGTTTGCAGCAGTGATCTCTGCGTGGAAGCTGCAAAAACCTTGATGAACGATATCGGTTGGGATCCGGTTTCCGTCGACGGGATTATCGTTATCACACAGACGCCGGATTATTTTTTACCGCAAACGTCAGCGGTAATCCACAAGGCGCTCGGGTTGAGCGAAGCATGTGCCACGATTGACCTGGGACTGGGGTGTTCGGGATATCCGTACGGGCTCTGGCTTGCTTCGATGATGCTTCATACCGGCGGCATCAGGCGGGTTTTGCTGTTGCACGGGGAAACACCGTCCCGATATTCCCAAAAAGCGGACCGTTCCGTATCTCTTCTTTTCGGTGATGCCGGATCCGCAACCGCCATTGAGTTGCAGGGGCGATCCGTTGAAAAGTGGCATTTTATAATGGCAACGGACAGCAGCGGCCTCGATGACATGATTATCGAAGGCGGGGGGTTTCGCAACCGGTTTCCGGAAGAAGAAGATAAATATTACGTCCGCATGAATGGGGCAAATGTGTTCAACTTTACGCTCAAACGAATCCCTTCCCTGGTTCGCGATACAATCGCATTTTCCGGTTTGCAGGCCGATGATGTGGATTATTACATATTTCATCAATCCAACCAGTTCATCATGAAGCATTTGGTGAAAAAACTCGGGATTCCTGAAGCGCGGGCGCCCATTATACTCAAGGATTTCGGCAATACGGGCGGATGTTCCATCCCGCTGGCGATCACGCAGGGAAATCTCGGGCGTCACCCGGACAGGTCGCTGCGGCTGATGCTGATCGGCTACGGTGTCGGGCTGTCCTGGTCCGCCGCCCTGGTCGGTTTGAGCCCGGATGCCCTTATCGCTCACGGCGAGCTGGTATAGCCGTTTTTTATGAAACCATCAATGTCAATAGATGTAAGGGGGCGTTTTACTTGAATATACATCAATTTATTGATTTTAAAGGCAAACGGGTATTGGTATCGGGAGCTTCTTCCGGAATTGGCCGTGCCATTTGCATCGCGTTAAGCCGGTGCGGCGCCGGCCTGATCCTGGCGGGCAGGGATCGGCAGCGTCTGCTGGAAACCGCCGGGCAGTTGGAGACGACGGATTGCCATCTCTTTGAGCAGGACCTGTCGAACCATAGTGAAATAGAGCCGAAGCTGAGAGCGCTTGCAAGGGAAACCGGCCGGATATACGGGTTTTGCCATTCTGCCGGCGTGGTGGATACCCGCCCGTTGAATATGGTTCGCCAACAGGATGTTGTTCATTTGCTGGATGTGCATCTGCTCGCAGGCATTGAGATGGCTCGTGTGGTCTGCCGGCGGGACGTGATGGAGGAAAAAGGCGGTGCACTTTTATTTGTTTCCTCGATTTATGGACGTATCGGCGTTGCCGGCCAGATCGGATACAGTGCGAGCAAGGGGGCTGTCACCGCCGCCGCGCGATCCATGGCAGTGGAGCTGGCCAGAAGAAACATCCGGGTTAATACCCTGTCGCCGGGATTTGTAAAAACGCCGATGACAGACGGGGCGTTAAAGCTTCTGTCGGCGGAGCAAAGACAGAAAATATGGGATTCCCATCCCCTGGGCATTTTGACGCCGGAGGATGCGGCCAGGGCCGCCGTGTTTCTCCTGGCCCCGGAAAACAAGCGGATAACGGGGATAGACCTGGTCGTTGACGGTGGTTACACGGCCCAATAGTACCACACTGGTATAATAAGGATATAAAGTTTTGATGACAGTAGACGAAGCGCTTGCGTGGATCGCCGAATTATTTGAAGAATCCGCAGACAATATTTCGCTGGAAACACAGCGGGGAGATATTGATGCGTGGGACTCCCTCGGGACATTGACGCTGATGGCAAGACTGGATGAGGATTTTGAAATTCTGCTGGATGATGGAGAAGTTCAGGAGCTTCGGGCGGTTTCCGATATCGTCGCTGTATTGCAGAAGCATGGGAAGGCCCAATGATACGTGTACATTCCAACGATGAATTTTGAGGTTGCACCATGCGATTCATACTTGTTGATAGAATTGTCGATATGTCGCCGGGTATTTATATCCATGCCGAAAAACAGGTGGCGGCGGAGGAAGATTTTTTCCGGGACCATTTCCCGGGTTTTCCTGTTGTGCCCGGAGTTTTGCTGACAGAAATGATGGCCCAGGCGGCCGGCAAATGCCTCGATGCGGAAAATCCCTCGCGCGGCAAGGCCATGCTTGTGGAAATCAGAAAAGCCGGCTTTCGGGATTGGATGCTGCCGGGTCAAACGGCCAATATTTTTGCCGATATCAAGACAAGTCGGGAGAAATACGCAACCGCCGCCTGCCGTATTGAAATTCAGGAAAAGAAAATCAGTTCTGCCGAGCTTTCTTTTTCTTTTGTCAGCAGCGATCGTCTGGCGCCTGATTATGTGGATGCGGTCCTGGAAGCCTATCTTGGAAAAAACAATGCGGAGAAAAAGGATTGATGGCGCCGTAAAAAGTCCAATATCTGCGTTATGCGCGATTCCTCAGAATGTCACGTACGGCTAAGTACCCTGCATTCTTCGAAATCGCGCAAGCCTTGATCTTGAACTGTTTACGGCACCATCTAAAAACTGACTTTTTACAAGTGTGTCAAGGATTTATCATGTCCGATATGTTTTCACTGGAAGGGCGGCGATTTTTGATTACCGGCGGTACGCGGGGAATCGGGCGGGCGATGGCGATTGGCTTTGCCGCGGCCGGGGCGGCCGTCATTGCCAATTACGTCCGGGATGTCCGGTCCGCGGAAGCGCTCCAGGCAGAGGCGGACAAAGCGGGATATGCCATTGAACTTTGCCGTGCCGATCTGACCAGTACAAAGGGGCTTGAAAGACTCAGCCTGGTATTGGACGCTTCTGATGCCGGTTTGGACGGATTGATTCACTGTGCTGCTACCGGCGTTCATAAAACAATGGATGAATTGACGATCCGGCAATTCGATTGGACTTTTGCGCTCAATGTCCGCGCTTTTTTCGAATTGGTGAAGCTTGTTTCGCCCCGGTTGAATACAGGCGCGAGTATCATTGCCATGTCATCGGCGGGTGCGGTCAGGGCGGTTCATGCCTATTCGGTCATCGGGTCTTCAAAAGGAGCGCTTGAATCCCTTGCAAGGCATATGGCCCGGGAATTTGCACCCAGGGGCATTCGTGTGAATATTATCCGTGCCGGCTCGGTTTTGACCGATGCCTGGGCGTCAATGCCGGATG
>SLGU01000172.1 GCA_007136525.1 Desulfobacteraceae bacterium
CATTTTTTCCTGCAGCCGCTGTTCGGCGGGATCAAAGGCAAACTGCTTGATGATCTTTATGATTCCGTCAAACAGGTCGTTAATGTTTATGGTCGGTCGTTCCTCGCTTTGAATTCTGATTGCTTCCTCGCTTACCTACCGGGTGGCGGCAGGATGTGTCGGGAAAAATTTGAGGTTGACCATTGTTGATCACAGGAATTTCCGTAAGGGTTTCAAGGCCGCGCTTGACATTTGCACCCTTATAGATGATATATCAAGTGATAAATCGAACGTTATGAATGGTGCTTCAACAAATCAGAAGATTCATTAAGGGAAAAGCCATTGGACGAGCAACACAGTATGGCGGGACTGGTCAGGGACCTTCGAAAACTTACCGGTTTAACTCAGGAAAAGTTCGCGGCCAGGCTTGGAGTAACGTTTCCAACGATTAATCGCTGGGAAAACGACCGCGCCAAGCCGTCGCCGCTGGCGCTGGAAAAGATCGAGAGCCTCCTGCGCAGTCTGGGGGACAAGGGCGAGGCCCTGCATAAAGAGTTTTTGGAATGGAAGCGTGGCCATGGCTCAGCTTGAACACATCGAAGCCATTGAAAAACGGCTCTGGAGCGCGGCGGACACCCTGCGGGCCAGGCACGGTCAGAAGAACGGGCAGAGGCAACAACCCAGCAAGTAACCCAGCAAGTAAGAGAGTAGTAAATGAAGATATGAGCTTTAACCCGAACTTCACCATCACCAACCGGATGACCCAGGCCATTACCCGCCTCGAGCGGGCGCGCGGCTTTCTGGAAGCGGCGCAACTCTCCCCTGACTGGGTGCGCGAGGTGGGTGAACAGGCGCTGATCCGGGAGGCGCATCACACCACCCATATCGAAGGCACCCGGCTGACGCTGGATCAGGCCGAGCGCCTGTGGAAGGGCGAGGCGGTGCCGGAGGCCGACCCGGACGATGCGCGGGAGCTACTCAACTACCGCACCGCCTTCGAGTTCGTCTCAGAGTGTCTGGACAGCGGCGACCCGATCACCGAGGGGATGATCCGAGAGATCCACCGCAAGCTAGTGGAAGGCGTGAGGGGTGGTAGCGCCGCACCGGGAGAGTACCGGCGCATTCAGAACTATGTGGTCAACTCCGGGACCGGTCAGGTGATCTACACCCCACCCACGGCGGTGGAGGTGCCGGTGATGATGTCGGAGCTGATCAAGTGGCTGAACGCAGACCTCGATATCCACCCAGCGCTGGTAAGCGGCATCGCCCAGTTCCAGCTGGTGCACATCCATCCCTTCCTGGACGGCAACGGCCGGACTTCGCGGCTGCTCTCCACCCTCTGCCTCTACAAGGCCGGGTACGACTTCAAGCGGCTGTTTACCATCAGCGAATACTACGACCGCGACCGGCCGACCTTTTACAAGTCGATCCAGGGCGTACGCGACAGCAGCATGGACATGACCGGCTGGCTCGACTATTTTGTCACCGGCCTGGAAACCCAGATGGTCGAGGTGCGCGAGCGCAGCGAGCAGGTTATCCGCCGTGACGTACTGGTGAGGCAGCACGGCCTGAGCAATCGCCAGGCGAAGGCGCTGGGCCACCTCATCCAGCACGGCAAGATAACCATTCAGGATTTCGAATCGCTCTGCCCGACCGTAAACCGCCGCAGTCTTCAGCGGGATCTTAAAGAAATGCTGGATAAAGGAATCATTTCAAGTAAAGGGGCAACCCACCATCAAGAGTACAGGCTCCTCTAAATGTTTGCGACAACTTCACGACAAAGTTTGCGACAGGTGTGTGACAATTTTAGCGACATAATCCGCCCATCCGAAGACTTTCCGGAAATCGCCGTGCCCTTCCGGTGGGCGTTCAGAGAGCAAAAAAAGGCGTATCTGTGCTGACAACGCGGCCTGCCAGGCATAGGAAGCCATATGCAGCATTCGGTGAGCCTTGTAGATTGTAATCAGGCTGGGCGTTCGCCTTGTTATTTTGAATCCCCATCTGCCAACCGGACACCTGTATCCTTGTTAACCCGCACTTTGTTTGCATTGGGCAAAAAACTTAAAAAGAGAAGCTCAAAGGGTATCAATTATCCTTCGGATTGAAAAACCGGGGCACCCGTGTTATTTTTTTTATATTTGGTGGCCTCGTAAAAAGTCGTTTTCAGACGGCTTTTTAAAAAGTTCAAGATCAAGGCGCTATCAATTTTTGAAGAATTGATAGTACCTATGCGTACGTGAGAATTCTTCAAAGATTGCTCGCAACGCAGATATTGGGCTTTTTATGAAGCCATCATACTTGCCATGCGAAAAACCGCTATGTCCCGGTTTGCCGGCAACAACCGGCACCCGGAACAGTCAACCCGGGTAAGGAGGAAAATTGACACCCGCCATGTGGCGAAACCTCTTTTTTCATATTACCGTATTACTGGCATGCGCACTTGTGCTTTTCCCGCCGGCTTCCGTCGTTTACGCAGAACCGGTGCAAAGCGCCGCTGAGATCGATTACCCGCCTTTTTCCATTGTGGGGGAAGACGGGCATGCAAGCGGTTTTTCAGTGGAGCTGATGAGATCCGCCCTGTCGGCCATGGGCCGGGAAGTAACCTTTCGTACGGGACCATGGGCCGAAGTCCGTGGCTGGCTGGAAAAAGGCGAGATTCAGGCGCTCCCCCTGGTGGGGCGCACCCCTGAACGGGAATCCCTGTTCGATTTCACTTTTCCATACATGTCTTTGCACGGTGCCATTGTTGTCCGGGCAGACAGAACGGACATCCACAATATAGCCGATCTGCACGGCCGGCGTGTTGCCGTAATGAAAGGGGACAACGCCTAGGAGTTTCTCCGGCGCAAAGATTACGGAATTGAGATTCACACCACGGACACCTTCGAGCAGGCCCTGCACGAACTGGCCATGGGCCGCCACGATGCCGTGATCATTCAGCGGCTTGTTGCCCTCCGTATTCTCCAGGAAACCGAAATTCCGAATCTTCGGGTGATAGACAGGCCTGTTGAAGATTTCCGCCAGGATTTCTGCTTTGCCGTCAGGAAAGGCGACAGTAAAACCCTTGCGCTGCTTAATGAAGGGCTCTCCATTGCCATTGCGGACGGAACATACCGCAGTTTACACGCCAAATGGTTTGCCGCCCTGGAGCTGCCTTCCCACCGGCGCATCGTGGTCGGCGGGGATCATAACTATCCGCCTTATGAATTTCTGGATGAAAGAGGCCGACCCACCGGATACAACGTCGATCTTACACGGGCCATTGCCAGGGAATCGGGGCTTGAAACAGAAATTCGTCTCGGCCCGTGGGCTGAAATCCGTGAACTGCTTGCCCGGGGGCAAATTGACGTGATCCAGGGCATGCTGTATTCCCCGGAACGCGACCTGACATTCGATTTTGCCCCGCCACACACCGTAAATCATTACATCAGCGTCGTGCGAAAAGGAGAAGGGCGGCCCGCACCTGAAACGATCGGGGACCTTGCAGATTTGCAAATCGTGGTCCAGGCGGGCGATATCATGCACGACTTTATGGTTGAAAACGGACTCGAAGAGCAGGTCGCCACGGTGGACTCCCACGAGCACGCCCTGAGGGAACTGGCTGAAGGAATGCACGACGGTGCACTGGTTTCTCGGTTGACGGCCCTTTACCTGATCAGCCGGTATGAATGGACGCATCTTGTGATGGGTCAAAAGCCGCTGCTTTCCCCCGAATTTGGCTATGCGGTACCCTCAGGCCAAAAGGCCCTTCTGGCCCATTTCAGCGAAGGGCTGCGGATATTGGAGGAAAGCGGCGAATATCGAAGGATCAGTGATAAATGGATGGGGGTTTACCGGGAGCAGCCGGAATCTTTAACCCATATACTGCGATATTTCGCTATCGCCATTGTTCCCCTGCTTTTTATCCTTTTCATGGCATTTCTCTGGTCCTGGTCCCTTCGACAGCAGGTGGCTTACCGTACGGAAAAGCTGCGGGAAAGCATGGAGTTTCAGCGCGCCATGATTGCCTGCTCCCCCACGGCGCTTTACAGCACGGATATGAAGGGCGATGTCCTGGCATGGAACGCCTCGGCCGAAAAAATTTTCGGATGGACCCAAGAAGAAGTCATCGGCCGCCCGCTCCCCGTCATTGCCGGAAACACCAAGGCAGAATTCGCCGGCTTTCGAAACAGGATCGAGGATGGCGGGATGTGTTCGGGAATCGAAGTCATCCGTCAGAGAAAAGACGGTTCCCGGTTTCATGCAAGGCTTTCCGCAGCGGCTATTCACGATTCAAAAGGCCATATTATCGGCATTATGAGCTCGACAGAAGACATTACGGAAAGCAAACAGGCCGAACAGCGCATCGGACACTTAAACCGGGTGCTTATGGCGATACGAGAGGTGAACAGGCTGATTGTGCGTGAAAAAGACCGCCATGAACTGATAAGCAAAACATGCCGGGTCATGGTGAACAATCGCAGTTATGCCAGCGTTCTTATCGTTTTGACATGCGAAAACGACCGGCCCGTTTCCTGGGCGGAAGCGGGCATGGGGGATGCATTTGTGCCGATAAACGCCCTTTTGGAAAGCGGGGAGCTGCCTTCTTGCTGCGCGTATGCACGGTCCATGAAAAAAACGACCCTCATTGAAGACCGGAACACCGTTTGTGTCAATTGTCCCGTTGCATTGGAATGTGCGGAAACGAACACCCTGTGCGCTCGCCTGGTCCATGACGGTGAAACCTTCGGCTACATTGCCGCGATATTGGAAAAAACCCTGGGGATGGATCCCGAGGAGCAGAGTCTTTTCTCTGAAATGGCCGAAGATATTGCCTACGCCCTGCGCGTCCTGAAAATGGAGGAGGCCCGGGAAAAAGCCGATCAGGACCGAAAGGCCATGGAAAATCAATTGCGCCAGGCCCAAAAAATGGAGTCCATCGGCCGGTTGGCGGGCGGGGTGGCCCACGATTTCAATAACATGCTGACCATTATCAACGGCTATGCAGAGATGATGAAAGATGCGCTTTCCCCTTCCGATGCCATGCATGACAGTGTCCGGGAAATTCATGAAGCGGGCAAACGCTCGGCGGTTATCGTGCGAAAACTGCTGGCTTTTGCCAGAAAGCAGACCATCGCCCCGGTTCCCATGAACCTCAACGACAGCGTATCCGGCATGCTGAAAATGCTTCAGCGGCTTATCGGCGAAAACATCGATCTGCTCTGGAAGCCCGGCAAAGATATCTGGCCGGTAAAGATGGACCTTTCACAGATCGACCAGATACTCGTCAATCTGGTGGTCAATTCCCGGGATGCGATTTCCGATATCGGCAAAATAACAATAGAGACGCATAATGTTTTGGTAGACGATAAATATTGCGAAAATCATGCAGGCTTTGTTCCCGGGGCCTTTGTTATGCTGGCGGTAAGCGACAACGGCTGCGGCATGGACAACTACGTTCTGGAAAATCTGTTTGAACCGTTTTTCACCACCAAGGAGATCGGCAGGGGGACGGGTTTGGGCCTGCCGACTGTTTTCGGCATCGTAAAGCAGAACAATGGTTTTTTAAACGTCTACAGCGAGCCGGGACA
>SLGU01000329.1 GCA_007136525.1 Desulfobacteraceae bacterium
AGGGAAGTGGCGGGAGCCGAGGAGCGACGGAGGACGGTTCAGTTCCACCCTTCGTACAACTACGTCGATTTCGTGAGGGGGTGGCGGCCGAGCGAGGGCGGTTTCGGTCTTGAGGACGGGATATTCATCGAGTTCTGCGAGAAGGCTCGCGAAGCAGCCGGAGAGTCATGGGTCTTCATCATCGACGAGATCAACAGGGGGAATCTCGCCAGCATACTCGGGGAACTGCTGTCGCTAATTGAGGCCGACAAGCGCTCGGAAGAATTCGCTGTTCCCCTTACGTATCGGAAGGAAGGAGACGACGACTTCTACGTTCCGCAGAACGTCTTCATCATCGGGACGATGAATACCGCTGATCGGTCCCTTGCGTTCGTCGATTATGCCCTTCGTCGGCGCTTCGCATTCGAGGATGTCGAGCCGGCCTTCGACCGTGAAGAGTTCACTGACTTCCTCTTGGCTCAGGGTGCCGAGTCGGGCGTGATCGATCTGATCGTGGAGAGGCTCACTGCGCTGAACGAGCGGATACGAAGCGACACCAAGAATCTCGGCCCGGGGTACGAAATAGGCCACAGCTACTTCTGTCCTAAGGAGGAAGGGGAGTACGGGAGGTCTTGGTACGATGTGATCGTCGAATCCGAGATCGTGCCATTGCTTCGCGAGTATTGGTTCGATGAGCCGGAGGCTTACGAACAAGCGGCGAACGCCCTGTTGGCATGAGCAACCGCATCCCCATCTCGAACCTCTACTATCTCCTTTGCTACGCTTGGAACAAGCTTGAGGAGAGTGAGGTGGTGAACGTAGACGCCGATACGTGTCCCGATCTGATCAACCTCTTCGGGCGGGTGCTGGCCTCGGGAACTAGCCATCTCCTCCGCCGAGGCGTACACCAGGGCTACGTTTCTCGACGAGGGGCCACACGGCGTCCTCGCGGCAGAATCGACTTCCCTGCCACGTTCCAAACCGCATTTTCGGCTCCGGGTAGCGTCGTCTGCGAGTTCGAGGAGTTGAGTCACAATGTCCTTCGCAACCAGATCCTCCGATCCACTATCCGCCGCCTGGCTGCCTCCGGCCTTCTCGAATCGGATTTGCGCCGCCGTCTACGAGGGCACTTGGGGCGGATGAGAGGCATCGATGAAATCGAGGTCACCGCGCAGCACTTCCGCAGGGTCCAGTTGGATCGGAACTCCGGATTCTACATTTTTCTCCTGAACGTATGCGCGTTGGTGCATGCCGGACTGGCGGTGGACAGCGCTTCAGGTCGTCTACGGTTTAGGGATTTTGATCGTGACGAGCGACGGATGGCGTTCGTCTTCCAACAATTCGTGCGGAATTTTCTCCGCGCCCACGCACCCAACAGCCCCTCGGTCTCGGCGCCCGTTCTTGAATGGCGCCCCGCCAGCGGTGATCCACGAGCCATGGAGAGACTGCCTCGGATGGAGACGGACATCGTGGTCCGCACCCCCGAACACGCTTTGATCATCGACACCAAGTATTACTACGAGGCGTTCCAGAGGTCGTGGGGAAAAGAGACGGTGCGGTCCGCCCATCTCTATCAGATGCTCGCGTATCTTCAGAACTTCTCGAACCTATCCCCGTCACCTCCCGTCGGAGGGATGTTGATGTATCCCGCAGTCACCGCGGACTTCCATCTTGAGTACCAGCTCCTCGGGTTCCCCGTCGCTGTGGCGTCGGTTGACCTGAATCGTCCGTGGCCAGAGATTCACTCGCGAATCGTGTCGCTGGTTTCGCAGGGATTGGAGCCGCCGCCTGTTCCCTGAAGAGGGCGTGAGGCGAGGCAGGCGGATCGAAGAACAAAGGACGAACTTAGGGGAGGAGATGGAGACCACGCGCACCCGTTCTGAGCTCATGAAGCGGGTCCGCCGCGAGGGCACGAGTCCAGAAGTGCTGGTCCGGAAACTCCTCACGTCCATCGGCGGCCGGTATCGTTTGAACGTGCGTGGCCTTCCTGGCTCCCCCGACATCGCGAACAGGAGCCGCCGTCGTGCGATCTTCGTGCACGGGTGCTTCTGGCATTTTCATCGCGACTGTCCACGCGGCAGGATTCCAAAGCGTAACCGCAACTGGTGGCAACGGAAGCTAGAGCGGAACCGGGAGCGGGATGGAAGGAAGGTCCGCGAGCTTGAAGAAATGGGTTTCGAGGTGCTGGTAGTTTGGGCGTGCCAGCTCCATCAGGAGGAATCGATGAAGAATGTGCTGGAGGATTTCTGGAGCTCATCGGACGTATGACGGTAGGTGGTACGAATCCTCCCGAAGATCAGCTCGTCCTTTCAGACGATTTCGGTCCGGTCCGTGTCGAGAAATTCCGTCTGGACGGAGCGGAGATCGTGCGCACTGTGGGCAGGCGCGACGGAACTGCCTCCGAATCTCGGATCCCTGCGTCCTCCAGAACCCAACATCTGCCGGTTTCAGAGAGGTTCGACAGCGAGTGGCTCATGAGTCGGATCGCGCCGCCCTTACCCCATGCGGGCGATCCTCTTCGTATCGTGGACCTGTTCGCCGGCTCCGGCGGCCTGAGTCTGGGAGTCGCAGAGGCTGCCCGTGCGGTGGGCTACCGACCGGTACATGTATTGGCCGCCGAGCTTGAGTCAGCGTACCTGTCGGTCTTCGAGAGGAATCTTTCTCCATCGCTGAAGCATTGCGGGCCGGTTGAGGCGATCTTTGATGGCACGGTAGGCGCAGCTCTCACTCCGTCCGAGCGGGCTCTCCGCGACAAGTGCGGTACAGTGAACATCGTCGCAGGAGGCCCTCCCTGTCAGGGGCATTCAAACCTCAACAACCACACGAGCCGGGACGATCCCAAAAACGTCCTTTTTGAGAGGATGGCGCGCGCCGCGGAGGTTCTAGAGCCGGATCACGTCCTCATTGAGAACGTCCCGGGCGTGAAGCACGATAAGGGCGGAGTCTTCGACCGGACGCTGACAGCTCTCGCCAAGCTCGGCTATGCGATCGACGAGGCGAAGATCGCCGCTGAGAAGGTCGGCGTCCCCCAGCGTAGACATCGCGCATTCATCGTGGCCTCGAGGACAGCACCGGTATACGAAGGGTTCCTCGATGAGGCGGTTCGTCTTCATGGCGTCGCCGAGCGATCGGTCGGATGGGCTTGCGGCGATTTGTTGGATGTGGCCTCGGATCATCCTTTCGACAGCTCGACGGAATCGACGCCCGTTAGCCAAGACCGTATCGATTGGCTGTTCGAGAACGACGAGCACGATCTCCCGGATTGTCTTCGCCCGGACTGCCACCGGACGAAGAGGCACACGTATAAATCCGTCTACGGTAGACTGTTCTGGGACCAGCCAGCCTGGACGATCACGACCGGCTTCACGGTCATGGGGCAGGGCCGGTTCATCCATCCTCTCCGGCGACGGGTGATCACCCCCCACGAAGCCGCGCGGCTGCAGTTCTTCCCAGACTTCTTCGATTTCGGTGACCAGAATCGGACGGGTTACGCAAAAATGATTGGCAATGCAGTTCCTCCCAAGCTCGCATACATCATCGGGGTGGAGCTTTTTAGGTGATGGACCTCAGTCCCCTGCGACCGCCTCCGACATCCTGCCGAGATGCATATCCAAGCTCTCCAGGAAGCCTGGAACGAAGTTCAGCGAGCCGCTCCTAGCTCTCTTGAGGAATCCGGCCGTGGCTCTGGCGGACAGCTCCTTCTCCGGAAATCTCAGGAAATCGCGCAGTGGAATCATATGCTCCCGGACCGGCCACTCCGAGATTTCCACCGGATAGACCTCCCGGTCTTCCCCCCAAGCCGCGTGCGGCCAGACCGACGTCGTCCATTCGCGGGTGAGGCCGTGATCGAACCGGCCGGGTGTCTTGAGGCGGCTGGCCAACCAGCTGGCCACCGGGACGCTCACAGCATTTCCCACCATGCGCCAACGTACGCCGGCCCTCACCGGCTTCCCTTCCACTTCAACGGCCGTCCATCCCGCCGGAAATCCCTGGAGCCTCTCGGCGTCTTGGACGTGCGGCGTGACCGCACGGTCTTCGCCGGGGAGCCAAATCGCTGGTGGTGAGGGGATGCCGACGCCGGATCCGGCCTTGATGGTCGGAACTGCATTCACTGCCCAGCCGAGACCCCCACGCCCCTCGGTCCAGTAGAACCCTGAGGGCACATCATCAACCTTCTCGAAGGCGGGTGCCGGTACTTGGTCTGCGAAGAGGACGTCACGGGGATCGTCGGTGCGAGAAGCGAGGATGAATACCCGCCGGCGCCGCTGCGGAAGACCGAAAGCCCGCGTGTCTACAACGCGGTAGGCCCAGCGGAATCCGAGGTCCTCAAGCTTCTCGGTGACGTACCGGATCGCGTGGCCCTTCTTGTGCCGGAGCATGAAAGGCACGTTCTCCAACAAGAGCCACCGCGGGCCCGGGCGCCCCTTCACGAGACGGAAGACTTCCTCGATCAGAGAAGAATGCTTTCCGAATATCCCTTCGTTGGTACCCACGAGACTGAGGTTTTGGCAGGGAAATCCTGCCGTGACAACATCGGAGGGTGGGAGACTTTCAAGCTCCCGAACGTTCTTGATCAAGGGCGTGTCGGGAAACCTCCGTTTGAGCACGGTAACGGCTGCGGGATCGAGCTCGCAAAGCAGATCGGTGTGAAATCCCTGATCCTCAAACCCGATCTCGAAGCCTCCTATCCCACTGAATAGACCCGTAACTCGCATTTCGGTGGTGTCTCCCGTAGTGTCGCGGTGTGATGTTGGGCTCCAGCTCTTGGACCGAACAAGATCCGAAAGTACGGTCCTGGTCGGGTGCGTGCAACTGTAATAGAAGGGTTTGCGGGCCGAAAATCGAGAGGTGCTTCGTCACGACTCCACTCCCGCAGGCACGCGCTTTAGCGCACGCGCCTTTGTCGGTGGTTCTCGACCTGCGAGGAATTCCACTGGGCTGGGCAGCGGATTGCCCCCCAATTCATCCCACGGATTTCGCGGCAGCTGGAATCACTCCTTGAGCATCTCGCAGGGTGGCGAGTTCAAGGTCCTCCGTTCCCTTCCAAGGACCCTCATGCCGGACCAGTTTCGCCCTGTAGAGCCCGATGAGGGACTCGGCAAGGCCGTTGTCGTAGCGGTCCCCCCGGCTTCCAACCGAGGGTGCGACCCCGGCGTCGGCGAGCCGGGATGTATAGCGTAACGAAAGGTATTGGGTGGATTCCATCAGTATGATGTACAAGCCCTACGGTGCCCTTGGCAGTCTCGCTCCCGGAGCGCCTGCACAAGGGAATCCAAGGGAAGGTCTGTGCTGAGCGAGTTGGAAACACGCCAGCCCACGCTCCGGCGAGAGTCGACGTCCACGACAAACGCAGCGTGCGCGAATCCGCTCCACGTCACCACATAGGTCCGGTCCGAGACCCAGAGCCCATTCGGCCCGTCGGCTCGGAAATCCCGGTTCACAAGGTCCAGCCGGACCTGATCCACGGCTGGATCCTCCGACTCTCGGAGCAGTGTCCGCCTCCTTTGCTCAAGCTCCCGGATCTCGCTGCTCAGCAACTGATGTCGTTTCTACTCCCGCTTCAGCCGTCC
>SLGU01000202.1 GCA_007136525.1 Desulfobacteraceae bacterium
AAGATCCGCGCGCATTTCAAGCTCTGATGGCTTCGTAATAAGCACCCTGCACCGCCGCGGGGGTGTTTTTGCGGTGAATTACGCATGTGTTCATGCTGGATATCGAAATCGAAATCGCTATCGGGATCGAAAACGATTTCCGCCTTGCGCTTCTGGCTTTCGGTTTCGACAAGTGCTTTCCCGGCCGACCCGAAGCACTTGATCCCGCGCAGTCCCTTTTATTTTTTTCCGATTTCGATTTCGATACCGATTTCGATTTGGATTGTTCCAGCAAATATCTTGGAAGTCCCATATCGACATTGCGCGCGATGCAAATACGAACCTTTGTGAAGTCATCAAAAGTTTTGGATCAATCATGAAAAAAGACATTCGGGTTGCAGCCGTCACGTGCCGGAGCCAGGTAGGACGCATCGATGAAAACCTGCGGACCATGGAAGGATGGGTCCGGGCGGCGGCCGAGAAAAAGGCCGACATGGTCTGCTTCCCGGAGATGTGCATCACCGGCTACATTGTGCGCGAGGAAATGGCGGATGCATCGCTGCCGCTGGATTCTGCCGAAGTGCAATCGGTGATACGGATGGCAGAAGACTTTTCTGTTGGTATTATTGCGGGTTTTGCGGAAAAAGGGGAAGACGGGCATCTTTATGCTGCGGGGTTTGCTTGCAGCCCGGATGGTTTGCTGGGCATTTACCGGAAAGTCCACCTGGGACCGCCGGAAAAAACCATCTTCACCCATGCCCCGGAAATCGGCCCGCTTTTTGAGTGCAGGGGATTTTGTTTCGGCATCCAGTTATGCTACGACGCACACTTCCCGGAGTTGTCAACGCACATGGCGGCACTCGGAGCCGATGCGATATTCATGCCCCACGCGTCCCCGGGCAAAACCCCGGTGGACAAGCAGGCTTCATGGATGCGCCATCTCCCGGCAAGGGCCTATGACAACGGCGTATTCGTCATTGCCGTCAACCCGGTGGGAGACAACGGTTTCGGTCTGACCTTTCCTGGGGTTGCGCTTATTCTGTCACCTGAGGGGAAAGTCATGGAAAGCCTTTCGGGGGAAGACGAAGCCATGATCGTAGCCGATCTGAGCCGGGAAATGCTGGACGGGATCAGGAATCACCGGATGCGTTATTTTTTCCCCAACCGCCGCCCTGATCTCTACCGGCTGTAAGGCCGCCATGGCTTTACGGGTCAGTGGTGTTAATCGTTTTTATTATCTTAACGCCGAAGCGATACTGCAGCACGGTTTCCAGTGGAAGGCCAAAAACCAGGTCCAGGATGCCTTTTTCCAGTCCCGCCTTTTCAACGGCCAGATCCCTTACCGCCCGGTCGTAGGAAACCATCTCCGCAAGCGTCCGGCTGGCAGATGGGTCCCCGGCCGCCCGCTGTGCTACCAGCAACCGGATCTTGCCATAGCCGCATTCATCCTCATGGTTACTGATGACATCCCACAACCAGGCAACATTGCCGAAGAGATCGTCACGCTTCAGGCGGTTTTTAAACTGCATATCCTCGAGGGCCTGAGTGTTCCGGCATTGGAGGGCCCGGCACTGGGAAGGCCGGCTGTCATAAATACCGCAGGCATTTTCATCGCCTTTGAAATACACACAGGTTGTCGAACCCGGCCTGGCGCAGATTTTAATGATTTCCCCATCGGCATAAATAAGCCCGCCGTTTATGTTGTCCCTGACCAGTTCACCGGCCCTTATGGTATAAAGGTTTTCAGGGGGTATGGTTTTCTGTGCGACGAGCCGCATATCCACATCGTGCAGGCCCGGCCCGCCCTTAATGCAGCATGTGCCGCAGCGCTCGCACGCGAATGGATGCCGGTCTGAATGCAGATCGCCCATTTTTCAATATTCTCCCGGGGACTATGTTTTCCTGGTCGATGTGACCGTTTTCCGCCGTTATAAACCGCAAAAGGCCGACAAGCACACTGTCCTGTCGGCCTTTTGCGTCAAGATATGCCGTTACCGGCTATTTTTCTTTTTTGCCGACCGCTTTTTTTCCGGTCGCTTCAGGCTTTTCCTCCTCGCAGATGGATTTGGGATCAGCCATCAGGGTCAGCAATTCAAAACGTTTCTTGATCTCTTCCTCGATCTGTGCCCGCAGCTTCTTCGATTCCGCCGGATAGGTCTTTTCAAGGCTGGCAAACCGGTTTTCATTGGCCAGGAATTCCTGGATCGTGCCGTCCGGCGCCTTGGATTCCAGGACAAACGGGTTTTTCCCCTCATTTTCAAGGAGCGGGTTGAACCGGTAGAGCGGCCAGTAGCCTGAATCCACGGCTTTTTTCATTTCTTCCTGGCTCTTGCCCATGCCGGCCTTCAGCCCCTGGTTGATGCAGGGGGCATAGCAAATGACCAAAGAAGGCCCGGGATAGCTTTCCGCTTCGAGGAACGCCTTCATGAGCTGCTGCTTGCTGGCGCCCATGGAAACCGATGCCACGTATACATAACCATAGGTCATGGCAATCCGGCCGAGATCCTTCTTGGTGACCTTTTTACCCGATGCGGCAAACTTGGCCACAGCCCCGGTGGGGGTTGCCTTGGAGGACTGCCCGCCCGTATTGGAATAGACCTCTGTGTCCATGACCAGCAGGTTGATATCTTCGCCCGATGCGATGACGTGGTCAAGCCCGCCGTAACCGATATCATAGGCCCATCCGTCGCCGCCGAAGGCCCATACGGATTTCTTGACGAACATATCCGCCATGTCGTAAATGGATTCCAGCAGCGGGTCAAGCTCCCTGGAAGCAAGCAGCAGTTCCATTTTCTGGCCGTGGGTCTTTGATAGATCCGCATCGTTCATGTTGTCCAGCCAATCCTTCATGGCCGCTTTGAGTTCACCGTCAATATCTGTTGCCAGGGATTCTGAAACCATTGCCGCAAGCTTCTTCCTGCGCTGGGTATATGCCAGCATCATGCCGTAACCGAACTCGGCCGTGTCCTCGAACAACGAATTTCCCCATGCGGGCCCATAGCCGTTTTCATTCTGGCAGTAAGGTACGGAGGGTGCCGATGCGCCCCATATAGACGAACAGCCGGTTGCATTGGCAATGACCATGCGGTCACCGAAGAGCTGCGTGAGCAGCTTGACATAAGGCGTCTCACCGCAACCCGCACATGCGCCGGAGAACTCCATCAAAGGCGTCAGGAACTGGCTCCCCTTGACGGTGGTTGCCTTGACCAGCTCGCTGCGGTTGGGAAGCGTTTCAAAGAACTCCCGGTTGACCTCCTGGACCGTGGTCTGTGTTTCAAGGGGCTTCATGACCAGTGCGGGCTTCTTTGCGGGGCAGATATCGGCGCAGTTGCCGCACCCCTGACAGTCCAGGGCATACACCTGGATGCCGAAGCGGTAGCCCTTGAGCTCCTTGCCGATGGCGTCAATGGTGACAAAGGTGTCCGGGGCATCTGCCAATTCATCGGTGGTTGCCAGGGCGGGCCGTATGGCCGCGTGCGGGCAGACAAAAGCGCACTGGTTGCACTGGATACAGTTTTCGGAAATCCATTCGGGAACGTTGATGGCAACCCCCCTCTTCTCAAAGCGGCTGGTGCCCACCGGGAAAATGCCGTCCGGCTCGAATGCGCTCACGGGCAGGAGATCGCCCTTCTGGCGGTTCATGGGCTCCATGACGTTCTTCACGAAATCGGGAACGTCCTTTTCCACCACGGCTTCCTGTCCGGCTTTTATCCATGATTTTGGATACTTGATTTCCTCCAGGTTTGCCAGGGTCTGGTCCACGGCGTCCAGGTTCATCTTGACCACCTTGTCCCCCTTACTGCCGTAAGTTTTATGAATATCCTTTTTCAGATAATCAACCGCTTCTTTGAAGGGCAGGACATTGGCAAGCTTGAAAAACGCGGTCTGCATGATCATGTTGATCCGGCCGCCAAGGCCTACGGCACCGGCAATCTTGACCGCATCGATGCTATAGAATTTGAGCTTCTTCCCGGCAATGGTCCTGCGCACGTCAGCGGGCAGCTCGGTTTCCATGTCCTTGAGCGACCATGCGGAATTGAGCAGAAAGGTGCCGTTTTCCTTGATGCCTTCGAGCACGTCGTATAACCATACATAGTTGGCCTTATGGCAGGCGATAAAATCCGCCATGTGAACCCGGTAGGTGGACTGTATGGGATGGTCGGAAAATCGCAGGTGTGAAACCGTAACACCGCCGGATTTCTTGGCGTCATAGGCAAAATAGGCCTGGGGGTACAGCTCGGTGTGGTCCCCGATGATCTTGATGGCGCTCTTGTTCGCCCCGACGGTGCCGTCGGACCCGAATCCCCAGAATTTGCACTGGATGGTGCCGTCAGGCGTGGTGTCCAGCTCTTCCGTGACATCGAGGGACGTATGGGTGACATCGTCCTTGATGCCCACCGTGAAGTGGTGCTTGGGGGCAACGGCCTTCATGTTGTCAAAAACCGCCTTGACCATGCCCGGGGTGAACTCCTTGGACCCAAGGCCGTAACGGCCGGCCGTTATATCCGGCATCTCCCCGAATTCGACAAACGCGGTGCAGACATCGAGATAGAGGGGGTCGCCGATGGCGCCGGGCTCCTTGGTGCGATCAAGCACCGTCAGCTGTTCCGCGCTTCTCGGCAGGGCGGCCAGGAAATGCTCGGCGGAAAACGGCCGGTAAAGCCTTACCTTGAGCAATCCAACCCGTTCACCCTTGCGGTTGAGATGATTGACAACCTCCTCGATGGTTTCCGCAGAAGATCCCATGGAAATGACCACCCGCTCAGCATCCGGATGGCCGAAATAGTCAAAAAGCTTGTATTTTCTGCCTGTGAGCCGGCCGACTTTTTCCATGTTCGCAATCACGATATCCGGAATGGCAAGATAATAGGGATTGGCCGCTTCCCGGTTCTGGAAGTAAATATCAGGGTTCTGGGCGGTTCCGCGCACATTGGGATGTTCCGGGTTCATTCCCCTCTCCCGGAAATCCATGATGGCTTCATGGTCCACGACCGAGGCAATATCGTCATAGTCGATCACGTCAATTCTCTGGATTTCCGTGGAGGTCCGGAAACCGTCAAAAAAATGCAGAAACGGAAGGCTCCCGTCGATGGCGGAAAGATGGGAAACAAGGGCCAGATCCATGGCTTCCTGCACCGAACCGGATGCGATTTGGTTGAACCCTGTCTGGCGGACCGACATGACGTCGCTGTGGTCTCCGAAAATGGACAGGGCATGGGCTGCAAGGGCCCTGGCAGACACGTGAAACACGCCCGGCAGTAATTCGCCGGAAATCTTGTACATGTTCGGGATCATCAGCAGGAGGCCCTGTGACGCCGTAAAGGTGGACGTCAATGCGCCGGCCGCCAGGGAACCGTGAACCGCACCGGCGGCACCGGCTTCGGACTGCATTTCGCGGACGGTCACCGTCTGGCCGAAAATATTTTTGCGCCCCGCCGCAGCCCACTCATCGGCCGTCTCACCCATGGACGTGGAAGGGGTGATGGGATAAATTGCCGCCACATCGCTCAATGCATAGGCAACATGAACCGCAGCGGTATTGCCGTCAATTGTCTGCATTTTTTTTG
>SLGU01000119.1 GCA_007136525.1 Desulfobacteraceae bacterium
GAGGGATTCGAACCCTCGGAGGAGGTTTCCCCCCTCACTCGCTTAGCAGGCGAGCGCCTTCAGCCTACTCGGCCATCTCTCCGTATTATAAAATTTATGTTTTTAAAAGTGCCGTTTTCTGCGGGTTCGCCAAAAGCGCGCCACACCCAGCATCTTTGTTTCCAGTATTTTCGCACCTTTTGGCCTTTTTTCCCGAGGCGCATTTTTGGGTGACCTTACCACACCATCATGGTTCTCCGCAACTACATTTTTGCAGGACTTCGGGCTTTTTCGGTTAATACCGGTTTTACGGCATGCTGATGCATCAAAGCATACCTGATATCGCGAAAAACCGCCTTTTCTGGCAGGGCCTGCAAAAACCCGCGCCGCCATTTTTTTGCCATTGATAAGATAGTGAAAAAATAGTAATCTGGCGCCGCCATTGCTTATATTTGCCGTTGTGTAACAAAAAAACCGGATAGGGAGCCAAATATGCCTGAAAACCAGGGCCGTCATAAAAACGGAAAACAATACGCTCATAACGGTGCCGAATCGAGCCGACGCACTTTGAGTGACAAGCAATTCCTGAAAATTGAAGAGGTGCTTGACACGCTCATACTTCAAGCGCCCGCGATTATCTGCTCTTTCCTGGTGGTTGACGGCGAATGGGGCATTACATACATCAGCGACAACCTCGAGAATGTAACCGGATTGAAAGCTAAAGATTTTACGGGCAATTTTAAAGCGTGGGCAAGTCATGTGCATCCGGAGGACAGAGACCGCCTGCTTGCCGATATGCGCCGGCACAAAAATAACAGCGGAATGCAATCCTTTGAGTACCGGCTGAAAAACAGCAAGGGTGAATATCAATGGATTCATGATCAGCAGAGAGTTGTTGAAGACAAAGATGGAAGGGTCGAGATTGTCAGTGCATGGTGGGATTGCACCAACCGCAGAAAAGTTGCGGACGCGCTGCAGCAAAGCGAGTTGCGGTTTCAGAAACTGCTTTCCCTTGTTCCCGATATGATATCGATACAAGATACGGAGATGAATATCGTTTACAGCAACTGGAGCGGGTTAGGCGAGGTCCCTGAAGAGAAAAGGGTTCTCGGGACGAAATGCTACCGGACCTACCGGGGATATGATGACATTTGCCGTGACTGCCACGCCATATCCGTTCTGGATACCAAAGAAGGCCTTCAGGAAGAGCGGGCGCTTCACGATGGCAGGTGGATCAGGCTCCGCGTTTCACCGATACTGGACGACAAAAACAATGTTGAATACTTTGTCGAGTGGATCAGGGACATCACCGAGAGTAAACAGGCAGAAAAAAAACTGGAACACCTGGCCACAACGGATGACCTCACCGGACTTTGGAACCGCAGGCATTTCATGAATTCGGCAACGGGGGAATTTGAACGCGCCCGGCGTTATGGGCAGCGCTTTTCAGTATTGATGATTGACATTGATTATTTTAAAAAACTCAATGACACCCACGGTCATGCGGCCGGTGATGCTGTGTTACGGCACCTTGCCGGAATTTTGAAGGGCAGCATGCGCCGGACGGATATAACGGGACGCGTGGGGGGCGAGGAATTCAGCATCATTTTGCCGAATACCGGCATTGAAAATGCCGCATTGCTGGCGGAAAGATTAAGGTTGGCCGTAGAAAAATCGCCAGCAAACTATTCAGAAAAAACGCTTTTTTTAACCGTTAGCATCGGCTTGACCGCTTACGATCCGGACTTTGAAAGCATCGATGAGATGCTGCTGCTGGCCGACAACGCATTGTATGAGGCCAAAGAAGGCGGCAGAAACAAGGTTGTCATTAAAAGCGTGCGGAGGAACCCATGAAAAAAAAAGACGCCCCGTTTGCCCCGCCGACCGGATATAAGCCCGGAAATACGATTTCATTGGGTGCGGTATGTCGTTAAAGGGCAATATCGAAACGTTCAGGCTGAGCTCGATTTTACAGATGCTGAACTATGAAAGACGGACGGGCAGGCTCATTATCCGATCCAGAGACAACTTCATACAGATATTTCTCCATGAAGGAGACATCATATATGCCACTGAAACCAGGAAAACGAACCGCCTTGGGGATCTTCTGAAAGAGGCCGGCTACATTTCACAGGCGGATCTTGATGATTGCCTGGCGCTCAGCCATAATAATAATAACAGGCTGGGAAAAACCCTGGTTCAGAAAGGTTATATATCGGCTCTTTTTACGAGGCCATCAGGGTTGATGAACCTGTAAAAAGTCGTTTTCAGACGGCTTTGTTCTTATTGAATTTCATTACGATTCTTTGTAAATCACGAAATCGGAAGGGGTTGCCATGTTTCAACCATACAAACTCGCTTCTTAACCCGACAAACACCAGGCGCGTAATAATGCCTTTCCGAAGGTCAATATCAAGCTTTCTGTTTCCCATTTGAATGCTCATGTAATCCGTCAGCGTCGCGGCAATCCGCTTCTCGAAGAAACGGGTGATATCTGAAGCGGCATCAAATTCTACAATTTCATACGGTTCAGGAAAAAGATCGACTTTCCTGCCATAGTAAAAAGCGGTATCCCCAAGTATCGCCTTTCGCCCGATGCGCACCGGTTGAAGATAGGTGTTGGTCAGCCCGCACATTTTTTCAGTGGCATCTGATTGATAAGATGGGTTTTTATATACATCTTCAGGTATGTTCAATGCGGCAAAAACCAGATCCACCGCCTGAACAAGATTCATTACAAAGCTATCCGGCAGGCCCGGCTCAGCGGCCTTCATTCCGGTCTGATCCATAGTCGACTTCCTTTCAACGACGCAACGCTCCGTTTGCCGGCGTTAATAAGGGCATAATGGATAAAGTCATATAGAACCCATCTCAAAATTCGGATTTCGGTTCAAGATCATGGCGGCGTCTTGTTTCAAACCGGAGACATACTCTCGTATTTCGAGGATTTGGAACAAGACCCCAACAAAGATATTGGGCCGAAAGACAATTTTGAGATGGGTTCTAATAACATGCTTTTGATCTGAAGACGGTTTCAGAAAGGACATCTGTCAGGCCTGGTCGGCGCCAACCTATAACGGATATGGGTATTTTTTTGTGCCACAAATCAGTCCACGATGTAATGATCTGTTTTTGATATATTTCTGGCGGAGGGAGTAGGATTCGAACCCACGGAGCTTTCGCTCAACGGTTTTCAAGACCGCCGCCTTAAACCACTCGGCCATCCCTCCGATTTTCACGTTCTCTTTTACAGAACCTGGAAGTTCGGGTCAACCCCTTTTTTCCAGGCATCCGTTTCGCGGCGGCGGACTGAAAAAACATTTTAGACAGATGATAACCAGGGTGCCGTATCGTTTGCTTGTTGACATGACTCAATAATGATTTATTATACGCTTATTGGAAAAACGAAACCATCATTAAACCAGTCCAAATTTCAATAACACGGCATTTTCGCGGGGGATTGAGACGCAAATGAAACAGAAATACACGTTGCTGAAAGACAAGGATACGGGCGGTCTGACCATACAGGAGCACGCAGAATTAAGTAAAGACCTGTTTTCGTTGATATGCGAGGAATCGTACGACGCCGAAACCATTGAAAACGCCATGGGCGTGAGCAAAACCGTCCTCATTGACAAGCTCCGAACCCCCAACCTGTATCCCATTTCCGAGTACATAGAGGAAATTGCCGACAAAGTGATGGCGCTTTTTGATGCTTCGTCTGCGAGTGAGATTGCCGATAGAGTTGAACTGGTGTTTGATGATGTGGCGCTGTTCAGGAAAGAAGCGGCCCCCAGCGAGATCGAAAGCGAAGAGTCTCTGGAAATAGAGGATCTTCTTGATGATGATACTGATGACGATGAAGAAATCGACGATTCCAACGCCGAAACCAAAGACGCATCCAAGGATTCACCCATAGAAGCATCCGATGATGATTCAACGGACGATGACGATAGCCTGTAATGAAACAGGCGGTTAAGTCCCGTTTCCCCGCCGATATCGGCGGTTTACCATAAACGGGGCCTGAATGAAAACGAATTGTTTTTCTTTTTTTTATGCCAGGCGAGACCCCAAATGAAGCGTAAGCGCCCCGGCAGAAAAAGGCGGGTTTTCTTCAGGCGCCATGATAAGGAGAACAACCATGGCTATGTTTGAAACAAGAGAGCAGGTTCTTGAAAAGATAATGAAGCTTGACAAACCGCTTTGTCCGCATTGCGGCATGCAGATGAGCATATGGGAATCGCCGCCCTTTGCGATCGGTGATGGACTGGGATGGGACTCCCCCTATCTTTTCGTCTGCTTTAACGATGAATGCCCCTGCTATCTTGAGGGCTGGAAAAATCTCATGGACAACTACGCTCAACACGCATCATACCGATGCATCCAAAGCCCCAACAGCGAAGCCTTTGAGTTGATGCCTGTCTTCAGTTCCATAGGCGGCAGCGGACAGATTGTGGATGAACAGGTAATGGCGGAAGAACATGCGTTGAAGGAATCCATAAAAAAGGGGTTTTCACTGCTTGCACAATGCTACACGTCCAAGGATGGCGTTACAGTCGTCCGGATACTGATGGATGCCACCGAGCCGACCCGCGTACGGATTAAAGCCGCTGAAATGGCGGGCGATCTGGCAGATGTTGAAGCCGTTGAACTGTTGAACAGCCATCGTTTCGGAAACGAAAAGCTTCAGGCAGCCGTTGATGAAGCCGTAAAGAACATTCATGAGCGGTTTTTCACAAGGGAATGCCCCTTCTGCGCTGAAATCATCAAGAAACGTGCAAAAATCTGCAAGCACTGCAACAAGGAGGTCGGGGGCCTGTAAGCACCAATGACGTTGCAGCTTATACGAAGTGATGCATGGAAGAGCCGGGGCTTGGAATTTGAAAAAAAACCTTGCCCGCTGGCTTGCTCCCTCCGGAAAAACGCCTGAAGACAGGTCCTGTTATTCCCCTGCAAAAGAAGTGATCTGCTTTCTTTCAAGCGGATTATCGAATTTCAGATGTATTGAAAAATCATCAAAAGCCTGGGACTGTACCGCGGTCACCTGACCGTCTTTCTCCACTACACAGCATTCCCCGTTTTTCAACCTGACCTGGAAAGAAACAAAAAGCCGGCGGCCAAGAAGAATGCGCACGGTTTCGGCTCTTGATGTTTTTATGAAAAAAGAAAGCCCCCCTTCTGAAATGTCCGATATTTCTCCTTTATAAAACTTCTCAATTTTTTTCCCCGTTACGTCAAGCAACTGGAACAGCAGTTTTACAGGCAGTTTAATCCTTTCATACTCCCGTCTTTCCATCCCTTTCTGCTCCAGGGCTAATTTAATCTTGTCGTTTTTGCGGCAGTAATCGAACAGCCGGGATTCCAGGGCCGGTGCTTCGGTCTTCCATTTCTTTGTAATCATGCTTTCCAGAAAACTTGCCTTGACATTGCTCTGGGCGACCAGGGAATAAGTGGACACAGTGGCTGAAAAAAACTGGTCGTTGCCGAAAAAATCGCCTTCCTTGAGGACTGCAAGCAGAATATCCGGGGGCCGGGTGTCTA
>SLGU01000196.1 GCA_007136525.1 Desulfobacteraceae bacterium
CAGCCGGTCAGCATCGGGAATGCACACATATCCACCACGACACCGGAAACCGCCTGCGGGGCGATTTTTCCCTTCGGGGCCATCATCCGCAGCTGCTCTTCGATAATGGGTTTTGGCGCGGGAAGGATGCCCATTTCCTCCTGGCGCTCCACCAGGAGGTAAAACGGGTTGTTGTCATACGGGCAGTATTCCTGGCAGGCATAGCAGGTCAGGCATTCTTCCAGCACCCGGCTGTGCCTGCTCTCGTTGATCTTCAGCTTTTCCGTTCGTGCATCTTCGACGCCGGAAAACAGGACATACTGGCACTTGGTAAGGCAGTCGATGGTTTCGCAGCGGATGCACAGATCCGGTTCAAATTGGATTGGCTGCACGAAAAACCTCCTGGTGAATATCTATTGTCCACGCCCGCCCGATGCGGCCGATGCCGCTTCGGGTGGCACGCTAAATCCCAAGGCAGTTGTTCTGCCTGTACAATACCGAAGTCCTGTACAATTTATAGCCGCAGGGTTTCAGACCCTCAAAGTGCAGAACACGAAAACCGCCTGCCATAAGGCTGTCAATGGTTTCACGGTAGGGTTCCCGCTGAGAGTCATCCAGTATGATAACGCCTTCATTTGAAAGCGCAGCAATGCTGTTGTTCAGGCAGTTGGGCCGATCGGCGCCGTCGATGACAATAACATCGTATTTTCGGTCGTTTTCCATTATGGCATGGGCGTAAAGCCCGTTTTCATCTTTTTTCCTGAAAAGAACGGTGACATTTCCGGGCGCACTGCTGCATATCCATTGATACCATTTTTCGTCATATTCCACGGAGGTAACGGAACGGACATGCCTGGCATAGAAAAGGGTGGAAAAGCCGCTGCCGAATTCAAACAGGTCCATGTCCGAGCGCAGTCGTTCCTTTAAAAAACCGATGGCCGGGTAGTTCATCCACGGAACAGGATTGCCTTCCTCGTCCAGGGGTTTGCCTTCCTTATAGCTTTTATCCCATCCGGTGGCAAAAAGGTAGGACTTTCGCCTTCGGATGAGTTTTCGAAAGCCCTTGAAATAAAGATTCAGATAGCTCATGCGGTGTCCTGTTGTTGATTGGCGGAATCATTAAAAGCCGTCAATAATGACGAAACCGTAAAAAGTCGTGATCAGACGACGTTGAAAAAAGTTCCAAGATCAAGGCCTGTGCAATTCCGAAGAATGCAGTCACGCCTTTGGCGTGATGTAATTCTGGAATCGCGCATAACGCAGATATTGGGCTTTTTACGAAGCCGTCATATTGATCATGTGCGCAACAGTTTAATACCATACGTGATCAGACGGGGATTGGCATGCCACAGCCGAAACGCCTGAAAATATTTTTTTTTGGCTTCCCCTGCCTTGCCTGCCGATGCCAGTGCAACCGCGTATTTCAACAGATATACCGCGTGCGCTCTGGGTCTGGATGCCAGATCATCCTGAATTTTTCTATAAATCCGCTCATATCCCTGCACAATATTGCCGGGGTTGCCGCTGATCCGGGCCCTGGCATCCGTCCGCTTGTTCGACAAGGGCGCTTTCACCGATTCAAAGCGGAAATCGCGGGCCAGCCGGATATACAGGTCATAGTCCTGTCTTGCCCGAAGCGCGGCATCGAACATGCCGGCTTTGACAAGGGCCGATCTGCGGCAGAGCATCGTGGAAAGCTTGGGTGCACGGCCCCCTGTTTTGTAGAGCAGCGGCTCCAGTATCCACCCCTGCATCTTCGGCAGGACGGTCCTTACGGTCCCGTCTTTTTTCCAGTCGTAAAAGCCCGTATCGATAACGCCGACATTCTTGTCCGCCGCATCCATCATGGCCACCTGTTTTTCAAGCTTTTCCGGGAGCCAGTCTTCGTCGTCATCAAGGAAGGCGACATATTCTCCCACGGCCTGCCGGATGCCGACATTTCTTGCTTCCGCCCCGCCCTTGCTGCTGGCATTGACGATGTAGCGGATGCGGCCGTCGCTGAACTTTTCGGTGATCGTTTTTTCAGTGCCCAGCTGCTCGGCGTGTCCTTTGGCGTTGTCATCCACAATGATGACTTCCAGGTCGGTAAAGGTCTGATCAAGAACGCTTTGGAGCGCCCTTCCAACAAGATCCGGGCGCCGATAGCTGGGGATGACGACGCTGACGCGCGGCGTACTATGCATTGTGAATACCTGTCAGCAGGAAAGGGTGCAATTGTGTCAACCCGTGTTAATCGGTCTTCCAAAGGGTTTTGCGGTTTCTTTTTATCCTGTCGTTGACAATATACCACGTTTACTAAAAAATAAAATCAATTCTTCCCAGTTTGCCCGAAGTACCGGTAAACCGGGGCTTGATGCCTTCCCGCGCGGTTTTTTTTAAAGCGATCATCAGGAAAGGGGAAGTATGGGTTTGAAAAGTATGGCATAATTATTATAATATATTTTAGCGGTTTTGTCTTGAGTTGAACGGAATTGATAAATCCCCGTTTTTCCGGCTTTCATCGCCACCCGTATCTGGCAGAAGAGGCGATCCTGGAACCCATCTCACAATTCGGATTCCGGTTCAAGATCGCGGTGGCGTCTATTTTCAAACCGCGGACATACTCGCGATGCGGTCCTGTACGATAGGCCTGCAGGGAAAAGCACCGGCACCGGACAGGGTGTGCCATTGGCATATGCGGTGGCGCCGGGCCAATCATTTTCAAAAAATGAAAGGAGAGCAGATGAGACCGGGACAATGGATAAGGGTTGTTTTGTCTTTTTCGCTTCTCGTCGTTGCAGCAGGGACTGCATGGGCGGACGGCACCGTTACGACAACCAGGGATGACAAGGGCGTCTGGTTTATCGAGGGCGACGAATCCGCAAGCCTGTATGACGTTTTTGAAGCCATGGGGTATGCCGTGGCAACGGATCGTCTGTGGCAGGCGGAAACGTTCCGCCGTGCGGCACGGGGGACACTTGCGGAAATAACCGGCCGACAAGAAGATCTGGAGCAGGATGTCCTGATCCGAACCATCGGCTATACCGGTGATGAACTCGATGATGCCTACAACGCAATGGATGCCGATACCCAGGACATGATAGACGGGTACGTAGACGGCTTCAATCGCCGGATCGATGAAGTGAGCGCCAATCCCGCGGAACTGCCTTTGGAATTTCATGCCCTCGCGCTACAGCTCGGCCTTGATGCATTTTTCCCGGCGCCATGGACCGCCCGGGACGTGCTGGCATGGCAGGCAACCATGCTGCGCAACTTTGACCCGGAAGCCACCAAACAGGGGCAGCTCGACAATGCCGCGCTGCTGCAGTACCTGGTCACTGTTTTCGGTGATGTCCAGGGCATGATGATGTTTAACGACCTTCGCTGGCTCAACGACCCTGAGGCCCTGACGTATATTCAGGAAACGCAGGATGAAGCGGGCGCGGCCCTGCAGGCTGCGCCGGTCCAGGGTGAAGATCTCCCCGATCTGGCCCGTCTCAAAGCCATGGGCGATTTGTCCGAGGTGGCCAGCAATGTCGGGCAGATGTGGGCTGATCGGGAGGAAAGGCTCAGGGAAATCAATGCATTTCCCGAGATGGGGTCTTACGCCTGGGTGCTGTCCGGCGACAAGACAGCGTCTGGCAATCCCACTATTTATTCGGGGCCCCAGATGGGTTTCAGCACGCCGGCCATAACCATGGAGGGGTCCATCGACGCGGCCGGGCTCAGGGTTTCGGGCATGGCCATTGCCGGTCTGCCGGGCATCGTCATCGGCAGGACCCCGCACCATGCATGGTCCATGCAGGTGGGGCACGCCCGCACCATGGACTATTATTTCGAGCCGCCACCAAACATGGCACCGGAAGAGTATTATACCTCGCATGAAGAAACCATCAAAGTGGCAGGGCAGGATCCGGTGACCATCATGGTGTATCGCACCCCCAACGGCCCGGTGGTAAACCCCATGCCCTTTGACCCGGACACTTATGTTGCCAGCCCTGCAAATCCCATCGTTTCATGGAAATACGCCCACTGGGGTATGGAGCTGCACACGATTTCAGCCTTTCTGGAAATGACCCGCGCCAGAAGCATGTCCGCCTTCGGCAGGGCGCTTGAAGACGTAGGGGTCTCACAGCATTTCTGCTATGCCGACCGTAGAGGCAATATCGCATACTGGATGTCGGGTGTGGATCCGGTCAGGCCGGATTTCAATTCGGATGGCGAGCGGGTGGACTGGCGCCTCCCCCAGGGCGCGCTGGTGGACCCGGTCCAGTGGGATGCCGCCAACCGGAATCCCCTTTCTTCGGACCGGAATACGGAACGGGGTTTTTACTCGGGTTGGAACAACAAGTCCAGCGCGGAACTTCGCAATTCGCCAAACAACATGAGCTACATGTTCGGCCCATTCCACAGGGCCCACGTGATCGAGGAATATCTTGCGGCCAACGACAACCTGACATTTGAAGAGATTCGCGACCTGGCCCTCAATATCGCCACAACAGACTCCTTTGGTGATGGCGGCAATCCCTGGGCATTTGTCGCGGATTATTTCATTGCGGCCGTCCAGGCCGATCCAACGGATGACCGGCTGGCTGCCCTGGAAATAATGGATGAATTTGACGGCCATTTTGTTGCAGGCGGTCCGGAGAATTGGGCCGACGGCATGGACCGGGCCGACGGCTGGCTGCTGGCGGATGCCTGGATCAAAGAGGTGATTCGGCTGACATTTCTCGATGAACTGGCCGGTTCAAACGAGTATGATGCTGATAAGGAACAATTCAAAAACCTTCGCGGGCTTTTTAATGCGCTTCTTCACGGCCTTGCCGGGGCGGAATCCTCTGTTTTGAAAAATTACAACTGGTTTCAAAACACCCTTGACCAGGATGCCCCCCAGACAGCCGAGGCGATTATCACCGCAGCCCTGGACAACGTGCTGACGGAACAGCTTCCCCTGGAAGCGCGGCCCTGGGGCGAGGGGCAGCGAAGCGATCCTCCCATTGAGTTCAAACATGAGCCCTTTTTCCCGGATCCGCTCCATACCACGCCCTTTTCGTCCCGGTCCACGTTCGCCCATGTCGTAGAAATGGAAGAAGGCGGGCAGGCCCGCATTGAGAGCATGTTTGCGCTCGGCCAGTCCGGTACGATCCTGCTCGATTTTGTGTCGGGGGGACCGCAATTTGACCCGAATTTCTTTTCCATGACGACTGTTTATGACGATTTTTCCCATCGGGAATTTCCGATCATGGCGGCCCTTGACGACGATGATGACGAAGACGAGGTGAAAAAAAAGAAAAAAAGCAGCAGCAGCTCGTGCTTTATCGGGTCTTTGACGGCCAGGTAAATCCGTTCGGCTGATTTTTCGAAAGAGGGGGTGGTGGATATTCCACCACCCCCTTTTAACATATTCAGCCCGGTGCCCCGATCCCCCGCAGGGGATATTTTTTTACGGGCATTGTTGATCCCGGAATAACATTGTTGATGAATCCTTTTTTGTTTTGGTATATTGAATATCTGTGTTTCTTTCCGGAGCCTATTGTCTTTTTTTGGTTTTTTTCGAAATC
>SLGU01000032.1 GCA_007136525.1 Desulfobacteraceae bacterium
AAGATGTAAAAGCAACAGATATCGATGCGCTGATTTTACCGGGCGGCTTTGGCGCGGCAAAAAACCTCAGCAACTTCGCTATCAAGGGAAAAGACGCGGATATTCACCCGGAAGTTCACCGACTGATTTCAGAAATGGCGGACGCGAAAAAACCGGTCGGCGCAATCTGTATTTCGCCTGTTGTGCTGGCGGGTGTGCTCCGGGACAGGCACCCGGAAGTCAGCATCGGAAATGACCTTGGCACCGCTGATGCCATTGAGGCAATGGGCGGCCGGCACAATGTCTGCGCCGTGGATATGATACACGTCGACAAAAAGAACAACCTGGTTTCAACGCCTGCATACATGCTGGGTCCCGGCATTGCAGAAGTTGCAAAGGGGATTGAAATGCTGGTTGATAAAATATTCAGTATGCACTGAGGATCATAAACGCGTCAGCGCTTTCAAGCCTTTCCGGTTGTTACTCCGGAATGGTATCATAAAAGAAACGCATCGCATCGCTGCGTGAGACAATCCCGATAACCTTGCCGTCTTCAATTACAGGCAGGCGCCCGACATCATATTTGACCATCAGCCTGGCTGCGTGCATGGGGCTTTTTCCCGGGGTGATCGTTATTAGCTGCCTGCTCATGAACGCTTTCACAGGGGACTTCAGCTTGGCCGCCTTCTTCACTTTTCTGAAGTCCCTCCTTGAAATCACGCCCACCAGCTTGCCGTCGTCAATTACCGGCAGCCCGGTACACCCCTTTTCTTCCAATATTCTGGAGACGTCGCTCATTGGCGTGTCAGACGTTACGGAGTTGACCGGATAGGACATCAGGTCGAATATGCTTATGGAACTTTCCTGGTTTCCCTTCAGCAGTTCAACAATCCATTCCTTGAGTGCCAAGGGGTTGACAGCTTTCAACATTGCCGAGCCGGCACCGGGATGGCCGCCCCCTCCCATGCTCCGCATGACCGCACCAATATTGACATCGGACGTTCCGCTTCTGCCGATGATAATACATTTATCATTTTCTGCACTGGAAAAAATGCCGAACGCCACATCCACATTCAGGATATCCCTGTACATGTGAACCACAAGGGAAAGGTTATTCACATGACCGTCAATTTCCGTGATGTTAATGCTTGTTTTAAGATTGTTGATAAGGACCCTGTCAGCTGTTTTTAACATTTCAAAGAGGATTTCCTTCTGTTTCTGGCCGTATGCAGGCTGTAAAAATGTTCTCAGAATGGAAAGATCTGCGCTGCTTTCAAGCAGAAAAGCGGCCGCCCTGGCATCCTCCGGGGTGGTAGAAGGGAAAGTGAGGCTTCCCGTGTCTTCGTAAAGTCCGCAAAGAAACAAGGTCGCCTGAATGGGAGTCAACGGTATGGATTCTTTTCTGATGCGTCTCAACATCAATGTAATATTTGCCCCGACAGGCTCCTGGCATTTCCAGGCGGCAGAGAAATTGCAATCGTTTTCATGATGATCCCATAAAATAACGTCGAGAAGGTTATTGTTTTTCAGCGCTTCCATCCGGTCCAGCCGCTCCCATTGATTGGTGTCTACCACGACAAGCGAAGTGACGGCGCTCAAATCGACATCTTCCACCGCTTTCAGGTTGAAAAGGTCTTTGTGAATGGACAGAAAAGCCTTGAGGTTTGGATTGTGTGCCTTTGGAAGGACGGGCACCGCGCCGGGATAAATGAGGGTTGCGGCGACCAGGGAAGCCAGGCCGTCAAAATCGGTACTCTTGTGGGTGGTTGCAATCTGCATTTCGCCTCCGGCATCAATTAAATAAGGTCGGGGAGAATAGCTGCTTCTAATAGTGACGGCTTCGAAAAAAGCCAACAGCTCCGTTGTACTTCATCTGAAATTAAATGTACGCACAAGTTCTTTCAATTACACTATATTCGTTGGATTTGAGGGTATGTTTTTTGCTTTGCCATCTCAGATGCGACATTTTTATGGGTCATTAAAAGTATCCAATATAAAGCGACCAGATTCAAGTTTTTTTCATTTTTTTTAAGCAAAACGACTATTTAGAAAAGGTTTTGCTTGACATTGAATTTTAAATTTACTACTTATTCAATATGTTTCTGCGCTTTTCGCTCTGAAAAGGGCGATGCTACATGACTTTTGCGAAGTCGTCAATTTTGGAGGCACCTGCGGCCTGACAGGTATTCCTGTTGGGCTTAAAAGCCGCTTCCGGTAACATCAAAGGATAATTTTTCCTTACCGATGGACTATATATCCGAGTCAAAACAACCGGAAAAAGCCATCCCGCATGGCATTGACGCTTCTCAAAAAAAGCTTGTGCTGGTTGATGGCACAGGTAGTGATTCTGAAAATACAGCGCCTGAAAAAAAAGAAGGCACGATTTCCAGGAAAAGACTTGTAAACAAGCTGAATCACTTTCACTTCAAAAGCAAACCCGTACGGATTCTATTCAAAAACCCTTCCGACAACCTTACCGTCCATGTCAACGCCCAACCCCAACCGTGTTTTGGCAGATACGTCGTCTGCTTATGGGTTGATACGGATGAATGGAAAACCGTATCCGGGTCCTATCGCTTTCACGGTTTCGATTTGATCACGGATGAAATGGTCATCAGCGTTCCTGCAACGATGCGTGCGATAAGCGACAAGGGAATATGCCTGGAACTCCCGGACAGAGCTTTAGAGCATACCAGTCGAAAGGTAACGCGCTATTCCTGCGCACCCTTAAATGTCAAACTGATTCAAAGCGGCATTATTTTTTCCGGTACGCTTAAGGATTTCAGCACGTTCTCCTTTCGCGTGACCATCAACGGGAGCAATGAGGCCCCTGTCAACCTGATGAATACCAGTTACCCGGTCAATGCAATTCTTATGGCCGGTGAAATGCCCGTATATACGGGCGAATGCAGAATATTGAAACACACTGAACGATTGCGTCGCAAGGATGTCATCCTCGTCCCTTCAAAAAAACCGATCCAGCGCTTTTCTCCAAGGGTTCACCGCAGCAAGCGCATCGTTTTGAAACCATCACCGGATATCCTGTTTTGTCATCCGGTTACCGGGGCCATGGTAAACCTTAAAGTTCTGGACATATCCGGATCAGGGGTCGCCGTAGAAGATGATGAAGAAAACTCAATGCTTCTTCCCGGCCTGATCATTCCTGAACTGACGATAAATTTTTCCAACAGCTTCTCTTTGGTCTGCCAGGCCCAGGTGCTTTACCGGCGAACCTTTCTGGGGAAAAATGAAACCCCGATAGCCAAGTGCGGCATAACCTTTCTGGACGTAGACCCCGACGATCATCTCAAATTGCTCTCAATGCTACATAATGCTGAAAATCAGAACATCTATATCTGCAACTCCGTGGATACGGACAAGCTTTGGGAATTCTTCTTTGAAACCGGTTTTATTTACCCCAAGAAATACGCATTTCTGCATGGATGCAGCGAGCAGGTTAAAAAGACATATAATACGCTGTATTCAAAACAATCCGGCATTTCACGGCATTTTACCTGGCAGAAAAAGGGCGAAATCCTGGCCCACCTGGCGATGCTCCGGTTTTATGAAAAATCCTGGCTCATTCACCATCTTGCGGCCAGGACATCCCGGCACCTTGGTGCCGGGGTCGAGGTGTTGAACCAGATAAGTGATTTTACGCTGGATTCCTACCGGCTTGGATCAAGCAATATGGATTACCTGTTTTGTTATTTCAGGCCCGAGATGCGATTTCCGAACCATTTTTTCGGCGGCATTGCAAGGGATGTCAAAAATCCAAGAGCATGCTCTCTTGACAGCTTTGCCTATATTCTTTTCAGGGCGAAAGACCAGGGCTGCGAACTGCCCGCCCAATGGACGCTCGGCAAGCCTGAATCGAAGGATCTGGCAGCGCTTGATAATTTTTATACCCAGGTATCCGGCGGACTGATGCTCAATGTCCTGGATATGCTGCCCGACGAAGACATGGTTGAGCGAAAAGGCCTCGCAGGCCAGTACCGGGATCATGGCCTGCTCCGGGAGCGCCGCATATATGCGCTGAAAAACGATAATTGCCTGAAGGCCATCATGATGGTCAATATTTCTGATATCGCATTAAACCTGTCGGATCTTACGAACTGTATCAGCTTGTTTATCATTGACAAAGAGGGCCTTGAGCCAAGCATCCTGCACCAGGCGCTGTCCATAACCGCCAAACACTATGTGCGGCAAAAATTTCCGGTGCTCGTCTATCCGATGGATTATATCAATGACCACGGCATTTCCTACAACCGTGTTTACCAGCTTTGGGCTTTAAGCATGGAATATTCCGATGAATGCCTGAAACATTACAGCAGTTTCTTTTAACCGGTTGAATGGCTGCGGCATCAACCTGTTTGTATTGATATTAATACTTAACGTGGAAAACGATTATGCCAGATACAGCATATTTAATGGAAAACGAAGCCGAGTCCATCCGCATTGAAGTTAAAACCAGGGCGGACATTATAGAACAGCAGGCACGATGGGCAGGGATACTGCCCGGCATGCGAATTGCCGATATAGGGTGCGGCCCCGGCAAGACAACAAACATTCTCCATTCAATGGTTCAACCGGGGGGAGAGACGGTGGGTATCGATTTTTCTGAAAGCCGTATCAATCATGCCCGGAAGAGATATGGCGGCGAAGGTATTTCTTTTTATTGCATGAATATTCATGACGACATGACCAACCTCGGCCGGTTCGATTTGATCTGGGTGCGTTTCATGTTGGAATACCACCGCAGCAGCAGCATTGACATCGTCTCGCGCCTTACCGACTTGCTGCACCCGGAAGGCATCATGTGCCTGATCGATCTTGACCAGAATTGCCTGAATCACTATGATGCGCCCCCCCGCCTTTCAGCCGCGCTCAAGGGCCTTGTAAACCACCTTTTCGAATACCATGATTTTGACCCGCTCGCCGGCAGAAAACTCTATTCCTACCTTTACGATCTGAACTTCAGGAATATCGACGTACGCTTTGAGCCGCATCACCTGATTTTCGGTAAAATTAATGATATTGATTATTTCAACTGGAAAAAAAAGGTCCTGGTGGCGGGAAAAGCTTCGGGATATGGTTTCAGCGAGTATGGCGGCAATTTTGATGCGTTTTATAATGAATTTGACAGTTTTTTCAAAAGTCCGAGGCGATTCACCTATACACCCGTCATCTGCTCCAGGGGGCGCAAGCCTGTGTAACATCGACTTTCAAAGCCTGACCCCGGATATCATCTTTTCCCGGCATCCATGCAGGTCTTTGCCGTTTCCCGGATATGAATAGTAATAGCAGATAAAGGCCTCAACGATGTCACCGTCAAAATGGGTTCCTGAATGCCGTATAAGCAGTTCGATGGCTTTATCCGGGGCCATGGGCATTTTATAATACCGGCTTGCCGTCAATGCCTCAAAATAATCAGCAATCGCAATAATTTTGGCGCCAAGTGGAATTTCCTCATCCTTCAGCCCCTTGGGATACCCGGTGCCGTCCAGTTTTTCATGATGGGATCCTGCAACGTACGGCACATCTTTCAGATATCCATCGAATTCAATTTTCTCGAGTATTTCTGTCGTTTTTTCAGCATGGCACTTGATGTGCTCCAATTCATTTTCAGTAAATCTGTCCTTCTTTTTGAGCAGGTCATCGGGGATGCCGATTTTCCCGTAATCATGAAGCAACGCCGCGATTCTCACCATTTCAGTATATTCCCGGTCCAGTCCGAGTTCGACGCAGATTCCAACACTGTATTCGGAAACGCGCTCAGAATGTCCGCTGGTAATCGGGTCCCTGGCGTCAATGGTTGAAACCATAACCTGCAACACGGATTTCAGCTGTTTTTCCCGGGCTTCCAAATGTTCTGTGTGCCGAATACTGATCCCAACAACATTGGATATCCCCATCAACAAGCTCTTGTCGCTTTGAACGAGCGTTCTTTTGGTCCTGATATTATCCACCGCAAGAAGGCCAAGACTCTCATTGTCACAGATGATCGGGCAGCAGATAAACGCACGAGCCCCGATCTTTTCAGCGAATTCAATGCTTCGCCTTGACAGCGTTTCCTCGATTTCGTTGATATCATTGACCAGGAAGGACTTCTTCGATTTCAGGGATACAACAAAAACCCCTTTGGATTTTGGGTTGTCGAGATTGAATTTGATATTTTTCAAAAACTGGTACTGCTGGTCGGTATACCCGTACCCCGCCTTGAAGGACAGGACGCTTTTATCTTTTGATGCCAGCATGATCATTCCCCGGTCGTAATCAAGCCGGTTCTCAAGGATTCGGACAATTTCAGCGAGCACATCGTCAATGATGTAATAACGGTTAACAAACTGCTCGATTTCGCGGGTAACAAGGGCATTATTGTAATTCAGGTCGATGTGTTCTACCAGGCTTTCACTGATATTGCGGATTTTTGCTAAAGTGGCATTCAGATAATTTTTATTCAGGGTTTCATTCAGGTACGATAAACCGAGAAAAACGGACAGGCAGAAAACGATCGTGTAGCCGACGACCTGCAAGGGGAAAAAAATTATGGAAATCCCGGTCAGCAGGACAAAAAAGATAAGGAGGTAGTTCTTAAACAGCCGGAAATTGTCCGTAAATGATCGTTCCCAGGAAATAATGTACCGGCAGGAAGGATCTCCCCTGAAGATACATTCCGGGTGTTCAATTTCAGGAATTTTGTTGTTGAACAAGGTCAATATGGCTTCAAAAAAGCCTTTCCGGTTTTCGCATTGGAATGGTTTTTCGGATATTTGAGGATACGGTGTGACAACCACCTCAACCTTGTTAGAAGAAAGTTTTCGGGATTCCAGGTGCGATGAACGGGTAAAATTAGAGCTTGTTTTGCCAATTTTTTCATAGGCTGACGCCGGTGTGAGAAAGCCAAGCACGTATTGCCACATAACCCCCACACTTTCCGGGGAGGCGGCATATTGTCCTGCTTCCCTGGCGATGTTAGGGTTGCCGGTCTGCCTTACGGATTCTTCGAAGAAACGGTCGACTTGATTCTGGGTGAACCAATGTCCCTGATCGTTGACTTCATATGGCTTCATTCCGGCCCGTTGCAACAGGTGAAAAGTGTCAACATAGGGGTATTTTTTTCGCAACAGCTGAATAAATGGTAAAATTATACGGCTGTTGTAAAGGGGCTTGTCATTGGGGCTGTCGTTAGAATCAGTAATCATAATTGCGATGTTTGACGGGATGTTCGTGCATTGGTTGTATGATTCTACTGTTTAAAATGTAATTTGATGATTTGTAGTCTTTTTGCTACACCTCCAATACACTAATTATTTCAATTTGTAAACCTAAAGAATTGCGAATAAAGAGAATTTTTCTTCCAGGTTGAAGAATGAACAGTCAGCCAAATAACCCTGCCGCGTTGGATTAATTGGCGGTTTGCCGCGGTGCGATGGATTGAAGGAATTGCTTCGCATCCAAACTGTTCATTTCCGCTGCTTTCTGCATTTCCACGGTTCCCTGAATTGTGTCACCGAAGCGGATATATATCCAGGCCTTCCCATATTGATAGAGAGCAGAACCGGGATTAAGACGTTTCGCCATGTTAACCGCCTCCATTGCCTCATGAAAATCACCATTCTCGGCATATGCGATACTCATATTAAAATGCGCTCCACTGTTTTCCGGCTCGAGTTCGATGGCATTCTGAAACGCCTGAATTGCGGCATTCTGGTTCCCGTAAACGGACAGAAGCGCGCCCTTGTCAAACCAGTAGTGAAAATCTTTGGCTCCGTTTTGCGCAAAAAGCCCTGCGGGCAGCAAAAGAATTGAAAACGCCAACAGCAACATGAATTTACTGCATGAAACGAAATGAGTGGTGTTCATCGTTGTCTCCTGAAAAGTTGATGGTTTAGTGGGGCCGTCGGCGGCCCGGGGAAACGGTGAAAAACAGAAAAAACTTGTTGAAGGCGCTAAAGACGAATTTTGTTTTTGAATGCAAATGTGTGATACAGCGCCTTCTGGATATTTATAATCCAATGCGATAATTATAAACTTTGTCATAATGGGATGTCAACGGAGTGCTTTAAAAACCGATTGCAGGGGCTTTCATCCGGTCAGGCGGCAATGGCGTGCAGCACTCATGTCCAGGATTGCCGGCAGTCCGCCGTAATCAGTTGGTGAATATCCGAGCACCCTTTTCCAGACATCATCATCTTCCATGCAGAAATACAGGGTTGTATTCGGGGCCGCGGCCCTCAGTCTTTCCACGATGGATTGATACAAACGGATTCTCAGTGGCTTGAAATAACGCATCTTATTATCATGGCCGCGAATGAACTCACCGTAAACAATCCGTGATCGCGGGTATCGCCTGATAATAATATCGTTGAGATTCGGCATGAAACGGAAGGACCCGATACTTATCCAGACAATGCCTTCCGGGTCGATACGATTGATCAGCTTTTCTACCACAGATGCATAATCCGCCTCACACCCGTCATACCAGATCATGGGGTCAAAGTGAAATGCAAGACGATAGCCGGCTGACTGGCATGCTGCAGCAGCGTCTATGCGTTCATCGAGTGATGCAGTGCCGCGCTCCTGTGACGCGATCACCGCCTCTGTGTTCAAAGACCATGCCATGATGGTTTTTTTCATGTGTTCGATATCCAGCAGATGGTCAATCGAAGCGGTTTTGGTCTTGAGCTCCAGAACGGCGTTTCGGCTCTGTGCAAATCGAAGGATAAGTCTTTTGGCAAGCGGATATATGCTTTCCCAGATCAGGCTATCGGTGAACTCGCCAGTTCCGACCCGGTGTATGCCCTTAGATAAGAAAAGCGTTGAAAGCGCTTTTTCCATATCATCGTGGTTAACAAAAAAGGTCAACAAGGGCGGGTGGAAATAGGCCTGGAGGATGCAGTATGAGCAGTCCATGCTGCAGTAGGAACCGACATGCAGTATCTTGTAGTTACAGCAGATGTAGTGGGTCGTGCCGGGGCAAATCCGGATAAAATCACCCTTGTTGCGGGTAAGCAGCAATTGGTTTTTGCCGGCTGATTGTGGATCTTTGCTTGCATTGATCTGTCGGAAAAGGCCTTCCAGATCATCGGCATATTCTGCGGGCCGGTTGAGATGGCGGCATATGGACCGGGTTTCGATATAATCCGAAACCGCCCGGTCGATTAATATTTTACGTATTTTCAATATCGCGTCTTAATATAGATTTCAAGGCACTGTTTTCGCTTAGACTTGCGAGTGTTTTCGCATGATGCCGCAGTTCAATCGCATTACTGAATTCAATGGTAAAGGTGTATGAAGGGCTTTCAAAATCCCGCGGTGCGATAAGCGCCATTCCCTTTGGAAGGGCCATACGCTGAATCTGCTGCTTAAAATGCGATTCAAAGCGGGATATAAAGGGATATCGAAGTTTACGGACCGCCTGCCTCAACCGTTGAATTTTTTGTTTTCTATCAAAAGCATCATTTTCTATAATGTCGGACAGGTCCGGTGATTCAAGGATGGCGGTCATATCCGTGTCATGCATGACGGATATGGCCTTCAAAGCGGAAAGCAATTCTTTCTGATGGCTTGCCGTAGGACGGAGGACCTCAAAAAGCCCCGATAAGGCGATGGCATCCCTGTCTTCCATGGCGCCAAGTTCGATTGCCATGGCCATGGAAACCCCATCGTCTTCAACAAGCTTCTGCAGATAAGCCGGGAGGCTGCACAGCCGGTGGTATTTTTCGACAAGTGAAGGATCGACATGAAGACCAAGGCGCCCTGCAATAAGGGAAAGGTCATCTCCAGGGGCGCACAAAGAACGGATCTTTTCCACTGCCCGGGCTTGATCAAGGATACCGGGGGGGTTCGGCCCCATCGTGTTGTCTGCAATGGCAATCGACAGGCACGTCATGGGACTGCAATCGCTGCTGACCACCCGGCATTGGACGGTTTCCATGCCAATTCTCCGGCATGCCAGAAGCCGCTTGAACCCGCAGACAATGCGGAACCGGTTTGGCTCTTTTTCTTCCAGGAGCGGTAAATTAACAAGCCCGACACTTCGTATCGAATCGGCCAGTGCCTCGACGCCCTCGGTCCTGGAAATCCGGTACAGGTCGTCATCCATGTCAACGGTATTGAGATCAACCCATTTTGCCCCGGAATGCACCATTGATGTACGCATTAGAAAACCCCGTCGATGTCAACCGACCAGGATGTCCATAGCCTCCTTGTACTTCAGGCGTGTGTTGTCGATGACCTCATCTGGAAGGTCAGGTGGCGGGGGTTCCTTGTCCCATTTTGTGGCGCTGAGATAATCCCTGAGGTACTGCTTGTCAAAACTGGGCTGGGGACCGCCTGGCACATATCCGGATTTCGGCCAGAACCTGGATGAGTCAGGCGTCAGTATTTCATCGATCAGAATAAGGTCGCCGGCATTATCAAGCCCGAACTCAAATTTGGTGTCCGCAATGATGATGCCTTTGGCGTCAGCGATTTCGGCTCCTTTTTGATAAATCGCCAGGCTGGCATCCCTCACCTGTTGTGCAAGGTCCTTGCCGACCAGGCCGACGGCTTCCTCAAAGGAAATGTTGATGTCATGTTCACCCACCTCACCCTTGGTGGAAGGTGTGAAGATCGGTTCAGGCAGCTTGTCCGATTCCCTGAGCCCTTCCGGCAGGGTGATGCCGCATACGGTTCCGTCTTCCTGGTATGTTTTCCAGCCGGAACCGGACAGGTATCCCCTCACGATACATTCAACCGGAAGCGGGCGCACTTTCCTGACCAGCATGCTTCTGCCTTCGAGTTGGTCCGCAAAGGGTTGGCAGCCGGATGGAAATTTTGAAACATCACTTTCCACGATATGATTGGGTATGATGTGGGCCATGAGGTCAAACCAGAACAGTGAGATCCGGGTCAGCATTTTACCCTTTTCAGGCACGGCCTGATTCATAATGACATCATAGGCGGATATCCTGTCTGTTGCGACCAGAAGCAGGTTGTCGCCAAGATCATATATATCCCTTACCTTGCCCTTCTTGAAGAGGGGCAAATCCTTGAATTGCGTCTCAAAAACAATACTCATTGATACCCTTTCAAATCAAATTTGTTAAACTTTACACAGTGAAATCGCCGCTCCGTCATCAGGCCTTTTTTTCTTCAAGGACTTTGATGAACCGCTTGAGTTTTCCAAACAACTCAAAATCCAGTTCGTAAAACTCAACCCCCGATTCAAAGCGCCCTTCCGGACCCCGGTTGCAGTAAACCACCTTTCCCTTGATGTCAAATATATCTTCTCCGATACCAATAGCGAGAAAAACGACGTACCGGCTTTCTATCGGCTCATGCGTTTCGAGTTTTATGCCGGTTTCGCTGATATTGAGGGTTCGGGCCATGCCCTGGCCGAATTTCCTGTTTTCCGAATCCAGGCATATATAATTCAAAAGATGAACAGCATCGTATCGTTTATCCTCCCGCTTATTCTCTTTTTCCATAGTATCGGCCTCCTGGCGTCATGTTGAATGCTATAATTCGGTTTCCTTGGATTTTTTTGTTCGTGTCAGATCAAGAATCCGACCGGTCGTAACGGAAATACTCGTAGAGAGGTAATCAATCATATTTTTAAAGGTCTGGCTTAACTTGTCGTATTCTATTCTGACTGTCCCAAGGTCGAAGAATTCCGCATCAAAATCATTGGATGCATATACCGTAGCAGAATAGGGCTCATGGGAGGTGCTCAAAAAAGGGATGGCACCCGCAAAATCCCCAACCCCAAGGGTGCACAGGTGAATGTCTCCAGCCTCTGAATTGCGGATAACGTATGCCTCGCCGGCGGTAATGCGCAAGCATCTGTTTTCATTTTTGTCCTGGGAAATCAGCAACCGCATTTTTTTATGAATGGCGGTTGTGACGTCTTGCTTCAAAACAGCCCTTGCACAGACATCTGTCACTTGGCGCATCCGTTTATCCACTGATATCAGTATGTTTTGCAAGTCATCGGTCATTGCAGCATATTCCCTGGAAATCAACTCGGAGTCCAGCACGCCCAACTGGACGTTGCCGATTGCCGTGACCGTGGCGCTTCTGACGTTTCCTTCCCTCAAAAATGACACGATGCTTCCGATATAAGCACCATCCGCCAACCTGACAATCGGTGCATTGCCTTCAGGCAATATCCGAATGACTTCCATTTTTCCCGCAAGAATCACCCAGAACCAGTTCCCGAATTTATCCTGATCGACGACATCGGTGCCATCGGGGAATTCCTCTTCATCGACGACGTATACATAATCGATTATCGGGCCCTTGATAACCGGAAGGTCATCGTCCGCCCTGCCGCTTTTTCTGTCCCAGGCGGCATCGTCCGATTTCACACCGACTTCCGGGATCAATCCGTCGTCATACATTCGCAACCCGTCAAGAATGATTTCCATTCTGCTCTTTTTGATGACAGTCTGGCAGGTCACGTCTTCTTTAATGAATTCAAATTCCGCACCGGTCCATCCGAAAAAGCTGTTCAGGGCATCAATTCCCCTGGCGTCGCCGTATTCCGCATTTATGGGATTGCCATCCCTGAGGTATATATATCCTGGTTCTTCATTGGGGTCGTACACAAGTTTGATGATTCCGGTACTGCCGCTGCTGCCGAGTTGCTGAAGCAGTTCTCCGAGTTCAATGAATTCAATGCTGCCTTTCAATACAACTTTAGATGTCATCGTCTCTATTCCTGGGCCCACTTGAATTTTCTTTGAAGATCCCGAAGGGTCATCTTCATACAGGCGTTCAGGGTTTCCCCGACGCCCAAGCCCTTAACGGCGCTGGCTTTGAAAAAAGGCGCCTTCAACTGTCGGTTCAGCTCGGCATCCATCTGCTCGGCCGACATCACAGGCAACCCCTCGTCTTCCAGGTCACGCTTGTTGTACTGCAGGACAAGCGGAATCTTGTTAATCCAAAGCCCCATTTTTTTCAGATTTTCGTGAAGATCTCTCAGCGAAAGCATATTTTTTTCGCGCCTGACCTTTAATGAATCGGCAACGAATACGACGCCGTCAACCCCCCTTAAAACGAGTTGCCGGGTCGAGCGGTATTTGACCTGGCCGGGAACGGTGTACAGCTGCACCTTGACATCGCACCCCCGGATTTTTCCAAGCCCCAGGGGCAGAAAGTCAAAAAACAGGGTCCTGTCTCCATGGGTGTCGATGGAAATCATTTCACCGGTAACCTGTTTCTTATAAGTATTATGAACGTATTGAAGATTGGTCGTTTTTCCGCATCGACCGGGACCATAGTACACGATTTTGCATTCAATGCGGCGGTCTCTCAGGTTGATGTTAGCCATTCGTACACACTCCGTATAACCTCGTCGGATTAGCGCCAACAGGCTGTTAAAGAAAACAGGCTCAGGTGATATTCAAAACTTTCAGATTAATACTGGCATCGCCGTTATGCGGGCCAAAATCAATGGTCCTGTTGAGAAGCACATACATGGTAGAGGAAAAGGTTCCCATGGTTGAATAGCACACGACGCCTTCAACCGTCTCGCCCGTCTGAAACACACTGGAAATGTCGCCTCGATCCCGGGGAACAATGATGTTGATCTTTGTTCCATGCTGAAAAATGACATTCAGCCTTTCTCTATTGTCTTTTTTCCCCTGGCTTTCCGGCTTTTTCAAGCGGATTGCCGATATATCATAAACATCACTGTCACTGATGTCCGAATCCGGTTCCTGCGTTTGCTTGAGCGACGGATGTTTTACATCTTCGGCGCTTTTCAGTTGATTCTGCAGGTATTTGATCAGGTGATTCCGGTCCTCCACGGATAAACGGTTGTCTGTTTCCAGTTTACGGATCATCCCGATCGCTTTTTGCTTCCCCTTGAATTCAAGGGTATAAGCGATCAGCTTTTTTGCCGCATCCAAGCGCAGAGATTCAATGTCCAAAAGCCTTTCAAGCGCTTCAACGGCTGCATCGTATTGCCCGAACCCGGCAAGGGCAATTGCTTCACCCAGCAAAGACGATCCCTTTACCTCGGGATCATCAAGCGAAAACATGGACCGCATAAGTTTGCGGACCTTATCCGACACTTCAGGAATTTCCCGGCTTTCAAGATATGTCTGAAATTCCTTTTCAACCGTTTGTTTTTTTTTGAGCACTTTTTCCAGAAGGGCGTCCTTGTTTTTGGCATTCTTATGACTTCGAATCGTCTTTTCGACTTTCCGGTACTGCTGGAGCGTTTCTTCCAACAATCCCTGCTGCCTGTATAGCTCAGCTTCCTTGAGCATGCTCAAAATTTTTGATTCCGGGTTCATCTTTGTTTTCGCCTTGCAGCAGTGTGTGTAATATTTAAAAAGTAATATGCTATAGGTGATTAGCTGTCCGAATATAAAATCCGGATGCAGGAAATGACGACGCTGAAAAAACGATCATTCGACAAACTACTTAATATTAACCTTAAATTGACAGGATCTCAATAAATATTTCGACTTTAACTGAGATAACGACTTCGTAAAAAGCCCAATATCTGCGTTGCGAGCAATCTTTGAAGAATCTCACGTACGCATAAGTACTATCAATTCTTCAAAAATTGCTGGCGCCTTGATCTTGAGCTTTTTACAAAGCCGCCTGAAAACGACTTTTTACGAGCCCATCTGAGATAAGTTTTACCTAAAGCCTGAAATAATGTCAAGATACTGCCTTTAAAGATCATGTCTTCCTTGAGGGTTGCGGCGTATAATTCGTTAAAAAGGCTTTTATTATTCAACGGTATTCATTATATTTTGAACAGATCATGCGTTAAAGGACAACCTCCGGCCATGCCGCTATAACGGTCGGCCGGAAAACACGCGAACTTATTTTTTAACATGGATGAGATTAAGGAGATCATGATGCAGAAAAAAGTGACCGTCATCGGTGCGGGTAATGTCGGTGCAACCGCGGCCCAGAGGCTGGCAGAAAAAGCCCTGTGCGATGTTGTACTGGTGGACATTGCCGAGGGGCTTCCCCAGGGCAAAGCGCTGGACCTGGCAGAAGCCGCCCCCATTGAGAAACATGACAGCCGGCTCGTCGGGACCAATGACTATGAATTGACCGCCGGATCGGATATCGTCATCATCACTGCCGGCATTCCCAGAAAACCGGGTATGAGCAGGGACGACCTGATAAAAACCAATGCCGGCATTATGAAAAGTGTCGTTGAAAACGTTGCGAAAAAATCTCCCGATTCAATCCTGATTATTGTGTCCAACCCCCTGGACGCAATGTGCCATGTGGCATATGATGTCAGCGGCTTTCCGAAAAACAGGGTGATGGGCATGGCAGGCGTTCTCGATTCGGCTCGTTTCAGGTGTTTTGTTGCTGAAGAGTTGGATGTCTCGGTAGAAAACACCCATGCCTTTGTTCTCGGCGGCCACGGCGACACCATGGTCCCCCTCCCCCGATATTCAACAGTTGCCGGCATCCCCATCACGGAGATGATGGAAAAGGAACGTATCGATGCAATCGTCGAACGAACGCGGAATGGTGGGGCTGAGATCGTTTCACTGCTCAAAACCGGAAGTGCGTTTTATGCGCCTGCATCAGCGGCTGTCGAGATGGCGGAATCGATCCTCAAAGACAGGAAAAAGATACTCCCCTGCGCCGTCTATCTCGAAGGCGAATATGGTATAAACGGTCTTTTTATCGGCGTACCGGTAAAACTGGGGAAAAAGGGAATCGAAAAGATCATTGAAATCACCCTGACCGAAGAGGAAAGGGTGGCGCTCATGAAATCGGCGGATGCCGTACGCAAGCTTGTGGATGACATGGCCCGGTTGTAGACTGTGCTTTTCCCGGCTGAAGCTGCGATCCGTCCTTTCAGGCCCGGCGTTTTACGCAGCGGTTCAGTCCGCTGCCCTGTGATTTCCGGCCCCAAGGGTTTTAACAATTGATTCCGCCGCCTTACGGTTCATCCCGGGCAGACCCGCCAGGGTTTCAGGGTCTGCCCGCCGGATGCTGTCGACGTTTTCAAAGTGCTTCAGGAGCGTCTTTTTTCGCTTTTCCCCAATCCCGGGAACCGCGTCAAGGGCGGATTGCATGGCCCGCTTATTTCTTTTGCGCCGGTGAAAACCGATACAGAACCGATGCGCTTCATCCCGGATTTCCATCAAAAACATCAAAAGGCGGGGCTGTTTTGCAAAATTGACGGGATTGGTGCGCCCCGGGATGTATATCCGGTCCCCTGACGCCCTTTTATCATCATCGTTTTTGGCAATGGCGATTACCGGAACACGCCCTTCGAGCCCGTTTTCCTTTAAAATGGCGGCCGCTATATTCAACTGCCCTTTTCCGCCATCAACCATGAACAGGTCGGGCAGCGAACCCGCCTCCCGGATATCAGAAAACCGCCTTTCCAGCACCTGGGCCATGGCGGCGTAATCATCCTGAAGGTCAATGTTTCTGAGCCTGTATTTCCGGTAATCCGATTTTTTCGGTGCACCGTCTTCGTAAACAACAATCCCGGATACCATATCTTTTCCGCCAAAGCCTGAATTGTCAATACACTCAATGCGCCGTGGAAAGGATGCAAGCCCAAGCGTTTTTTGAAGACCAGCCAATATCCGGGCGCTTGATTCAGCGGCGTCAATTGTCATTTTAAGCCGCTCAATCGCATTTTCAGACGCCATAGCCAGAAGCCTGGCCCTGGGCCCCCTTGAAGGAAGGATGATTTCCACCTTCCGCTTTTTGATCCCGGACAACCATGCATTGTAGAGCAACGCATCCTCAATCACGACAGGCACCACTATTTCCCGGGGAATCAACGCCTCTGCCTCATAATGATGGCGGATAAATGCGCAAATGAGCTCATCGTCCGAAGACAACGGATCACGAAGGGTGTAGGACTTCATCCCCAGAAGGTGCCCTTGCCGCACCTTGAGCAGCATGATCACGGCATACTCTGCTGACCGGGTAAGTCCGACCACATCCCGGTCGACAAAATCACTGGTGACGATTGACTGTTTCTCAATGGTCTGCTGGATGGCATGCATTTTGTCACGGAGAACAGCCGCAAGCTCATAATCCTGCCGGACAGCCGCTTGATGCATGTCATCTTTCACTTTTCGCAGCAACTCCCCTGCACGGCCGCTGAGAAACATTCTGACTTCTGAAACCATTTCACCGTACAGCTTTGGATCCACTTGACGGCAGCAGGGGGCCAGGCAGGCATTGATCTGGTAGTTGAGGCACGGGCGTTTGCGCGGCCGCAATTCAGTGCTTTTGCATTTTCTGAGCTTGAAATTACGGTTCAGGAGTTTCAGCGTCTCACGAACCGCGCCGGGTGAGGAATACGGGCCGAAATATAACGCACCGTCTTTTTTGATCTTCCGAACGACGCTCAGGTTGGGATAGGCCTGTGTGACATCGATGCGCAAAGAAGGATAGCGTTTGTCATCTTTGAGGATAACGTTGTAACGGGGGCGGTGGCGCTTGATGAGATTTGATTCAAGGATCAGCGCCTCGTTTTCCGTGGCCGTCAATACCGTTTCAAAGTCCGCTATGTGCCTGACCAATACGCGCGTCTTGGCATCCATGCGGTCGGCTTTGGAAAAATAGGAAGCAAGGCGGTTTTTGAGGTTGGCCGCTTTGCCGACATAAATCACGTTTCCCTCATTGTTTTTCATGACATAGACCCCGGGCCCCGATGGCAAACCGGCAAGTCTGGCCGAAAGGTTGGCGGGGGTCTTTTCAGGGCTGGAACGGGGCATCGAAGTCCAATACCATCATCTTCTTGTAGGCGTTTACGCGGTCCCTCAACACGGCGGCCTTTTCAAATTCAAGGTCCCGGGCGGCTTCATGCATCTGTTTTTCAAGGACGCGAATCTTTTTTTCTATCCGCTTCTGATCACCATATTCATTGAGCATTTCGGCGACCTCGGAGGAAGGGGCGCTCCGGGATGCCGGGGAAAGGGATGCGAAAACGGAAAACAAGGATTTTTCGATGCCGGAAGGGGTAATGTGATGGGTATCATTGTATTCAATCTGGATCTTCCGGCGCCGTCGGGTTTCATCCATGGCGTATGTCATGGCGGCTGTGACTTTATCCGCATACATCAGAACGGTGCCGTTGATGTTCCGGGCCGCCCTGCCGACTGTCTGAACAAGAGAGCGGTTGGACCTCAAAAATCCCTCCTTGTCTGCATCGAGTATGGCTACGAGAGAAACTTCAGGCAGATCCAGCCCTTCCCGGAGGAGGTTGATGCCCACCAGGACATCGAATTCACCGGCTCTCAGGTCCCTTATGATGTCGATCCGCTCAAGGGTTTTGATGTCGGAATGAAGATATCTCACCCGAAGGCCCAGTTCGGTGTAATAGTCGGTCAAATCCTCGGCCATCCGCTTGGTCAGGGTTGTCACCAGGACCCGTTCATTGCGCTCCGCCCGGCGACGGATTTCCGCTAAGAGGTCATCGACCTGATGCGTTGCACTGCGAACGATGATTTCAGGATCAATAAGCCCGGTAGGCCGCACGATCTGCTCGACAACAGCCCCGTCAGCCTGCTTCATCTCCATCTCTGCGGGCGTTGCGGAAACATATATGACATCATTGATCCGCGCCTGAAATTCATCATACCGCAGCGGCCGGTTGTCCAGTGCAGAGGGCAGCCTGAACCCATAATCCACGAGGTTTTTTTTTCTCGAGTAGTCCCCGTTGTACATCCCCTTGATCTGCGGCAGACCGATGTGGCTCTCATCGATGAAGACCATGAAATCGCCGGGAAAGTAATCCAGCAG